>JAEWWY010000203.1 GCA_023458835.1 Bacillota bacterium | reverse complement strand
GTGCCTTTCAACTGCCGGAACATTTCGTAGGCTTCGGAAAGGTCTACCCTTTTGCGTGCCATAACCGGGTCATCTCCTTCGTGAAATCTGTAATTCAGCCTTGGATACAGGCCGCTGAACCGCCATGTTTCCTTGAAATGGGAAGGCGTCACGTCCCACAGCCGCTTAAAGGCCCGCGCAAACACTTCAGGCGAGTTGTACTGGTAGCGCATGGCAATTTCCGTAACCGTGCCCCGGGAATGAAGAAGGTCCCGCGCGGCATTGGTGAGCCTGCGTTTGTCCATGTATTCCTTGATGCTGCGGTGAAGCGCATACCGAAACAGCTTTTGCAACCCAGACAAGGAGGAGCAGCAGGCTTTTGCCACATCTTTTCCTGCAATGGGGTCGCAAAGATGCTCTTCGATATAGTTGACCGCGCATTCCAGCAGAAAGAAGTTTCGCATGGCTTCACATCCCGGAGGGTGATGCAATAACGTTATTGTGATCGTATTCTACCATGAATGAATGCCCTGCGCTTGATGATTTGGGCATAATTTGCATTTTTGTGCCATGTCATGCAATTGCACTTTGGAACAGCCAGCCATCGCTTTTCATAAAGAGGATATAGCCGGCATGGGATTCATCATGCCGGCTGCGCAAGAGACAGAAAGGGTGTGGCCTATGGATTCCGTTTTTCAAGGTCTTACCGGGCGGATCGTGCTGCCTGGCAGCCCTTTGTACAATGAGGCCCGGCAGGAATGGAACAGGGCGATACAGCAATATCCGGTAGTGATCGACTATTGCCAAAACGAAGGGGATGTATCCAACGCTGTTTTGTGGGCCAGGGAACATCGCGTGCCCATCCGCATCCGCAGCGGTGGTCACAATTATGAGGGTTATTCCAACGGCAATTGCACGCTGGTGATCGACATCAGCGAAATGAACGCCATGGAAATAGACGAATGCGAAGGGATGCTACACACTCAGGCAGGCGTGACCAACGGGCAGGTATACGGATTTGTGTCATCAAGGGGTTATCCTTTTCCGGGTGGCACCTGTCCTACCGTGGGGGTGAGCGGGTTCGTTTCAGGCGGCGGATGGGGGCTTTCCTGCCGGATGCTTGGCTTGGGGTGCGACAGCCTGGTGGAAATCAAGGTGGTGAATTTTGAAGGAAGGGTACTTACGGCAAACAGGGTATGCAATGCCGACCTTTTCTGGGCATGCCGCGGAGCAGGCGGCGGGAATTTTGGCATCATCACAGCCATGACCTTCCGGCTTCCGCCAAAGGTCGACCTGGTGACGCTGATTGAAATCGATTATTTGCATGTGAGCCCCCGGGAACAAGTCCGGTTTTTGCAAACATGGCAGCACTGGCTCAAAACAGCCGATGACAGAATGACGCTGATCGCACGGATCTACAATTCCCCAAACGATGGCCTGGCGATGCTGGTAAGGGGCATTTTCTATGGAGAGCCGGGGGAGGCACGGCAGATATTGAAATGTTTCCTTGCCCTTGACAATGCGGAATCCAGCCTGGAGTATGTAAGCTTCCTGGAGGCGGTAACCGTAATCGGCAGCAGCTATCCGCCTTTTGAAAAATTCCAGTCGTTCAGCCGTTTTGCATTGCGTGAATTGACGGTGGGGGAATGCGAAGCACTGGCCAATATCATCAGCCGCCCGCCTCAGGGATCTGCATTTGCCGGCGTGTCCCTATATGCGCTGGGTGGCAGGGTTGCAAGGACGGATGTGGATGATACGGCCTTTTTTTATCGCCGGGCAGGGTATATCCTCTGGCTGGAAACAGTTTGGGAGGACAACCGGTTTGCCCGGGAGAACGCAGATTGGATCAGCCTGTGGTTCCCGTGCTTGGCATCCATGGCTGGGGGATCGTATGTCAATTTCCCGTATAACGGGCTTCCCTGCTATCTGGAGGAATACTACGGGGCGCATGCGGAGATGCTGCGAAAAATCAAAGAGAAATATGATCCTGATCATGTATTTGCCTTCCCGCAGGGCATCGGCGGATATGGCATAATGAGGCATGCATGGCTGGAGGATGGCGCTTTCGATGAAACGGGCGAACTGCCGGAAACCAGAACGGACACGTTCAACCACCGCGGCTTCCAGTATGTGAGGAAGCAAGCCTGATTTGTATCCTCATGCATTTTGACGGAAATATCGAATGTTTGTTTGCTTTTTGTTTCCTGCGCATGGACAAGCGTGATGCCATGGGCTATAATGGAAAGGAAATTTGTATGCACTCATGGGGGTCACATCATGAATTTGGAGCAATTGCTGGACCGCTGGAAGCAGGATGAGTATTTCATGGAAAATGTGACCTGCTGGCATACAATCCCTGCCCGGCCTGCCCAATATGGCGACTTTCCGGAGGGGATCGATCCGCGCATTCCCACCGTTTTGAACAAGCGGAATATCCACCGCCTGTATACTCATCAGGCGTTAAGTCTTGCCGCCACCGGTGAGGGCAAGGATGTGGTGGTGGTAACGCCTACCGCCTCCGGCAAGACCATGTGCTACAATCTGCCGGTACTGTCGGCCATATTGCAAAACCCCGATTCCAGGGCTTTGTACCTGTTTCCCACCAAGGCGCTGTCACAGGATCAGGTGAGCGAACTGTATTCCCTCATCGAAGCGATGGATGTGGATATCAAGACCTACACCTATGATGGAGACACGCCCGGCTCCGCCCGGAAAGCAGTAAGGCAGGCGGGCCACATCGTGGTCACCAATCCGGACATGCTCCACAGCGGCATCCTGCCCCAGCACACCAAGTGGGTGAAGCTGTTTGAGAATTTGCGCTATATTGTGATCGATGAGATCCACGCCTACCGGGGCATTTTTGGCAGCAACCTGGCCAATGTGCTCCGCAGGCTTCTGCGCCTTTGCGCTTTTTATGGCAGCCATCCCACCTTCATACTTTGCAGCGCTACCATCGCAAACCCCAAGGAGCTGGCGCAGACCCTTACAGGCCGGCCCGTCACCATGATAGACGTAAGTGGCGCGCCCACAGGAGAGCGGCACTTTATTTTCTACAACCCACCGGTAGTCAACAGGCAACTGGGCATCCGCAGGGGCTCCGTGCAGGAAACGAAGGCCATCGCTTCAACGCTTTTAAACAACGGCGTGCAGACCATAGTCTTTGCCAAAAGCCGCCTGATTGTGGAGGTGCTGACCCGGCATTTGAAGGATATGGTACGCGATCCTCTGGGCAACGCCGGCCGGGTGCGGGGCTACCGGGGCGGATACCTGCCCAGCGAGCGGCGGAATATTGAAGCCGGGCTTCGCCGGGGAGGCATCGACGCGGTGGTGTCCACCAACGCGCTGGAACTGGGCATCGATATCGGCGCATTGGAGGCCTGCGTGCTGTGCGGCTATCCCGGTACCATCTCCAGCACGTGGCAGCAGGCGGGCCGGGCAGGCCGGCGCAAGGGGACGTCGGTGATGGTGATGGTCGCCTCTTCCGCCGCCATTGACCAGTACATCGTGACCCATCCCCATTACTTTTTCAGCCAGTCGCCGGAGCATGCGCTTTTAAACCCCGACAATCTGTATGTGCTGCTCAGCCATTTTAAGTGCGCCGCCTACGAGCTGCCTTTTGAGGACGGGGAGACCTTCGGCAACGTGGCCTCCACCTCGGAGCTTTTGGACTATCTTGCGGAGGAAAATATTCTGCGCCACGTGGAGGGTCGTTACCACTGGATGGCGGAGGATTTTCCCGCCTCCGAAATCTCCCTGCGCTCTGCGGCGAGCGAAAATTTTCTCATTGTGGATATTACCAATCCTGCCCATCACCGGGTGGTGGGGGAAATGGACCGCTATACCGTGCCCATGCTGCTGCATGAAAATGCCATCTATATGCACGAGGCGCAGCAGTATCAGGTGGAGAAGCTGGATTTTGACGGCTGCAAGGCATTTATCCGCCAGGTGGATGTGGACTACTATACCGATGCCGATCTGAATATCAGCTTAAGCCTCCTGGACATTGCCGAGGAGAAGGGCGAGCCCCAAAGCCTGTATCGGGCGCTGGGGGAAGTAAAGGTCACCACCCTGGTCAAGATGTTCAAGAAAATGAAGCTGGATACCCAGGAGAACCTGGGCTTTGGGCATGTGCGGCTGCCGGAAACCGATATGCATACCACCGCCATGTGGTGGACGCTGCCGGATGATATCGCCGGCAAATACGGCAAGGACGAGCTGCAAAGCGGCATGCTGGGGATATCCAACCTGCTCAGGATCGTGGCCCCGCTGTATCTGATGTGCTCGCCCAGGGACATCAGCGTCATCTATCAGGTGAAGGGAACCTTTACCCAGCAGCCCACGCTGTTTGTGTATGACAACAGCCCCGGGGGGATCGGCCTTGCGGAAAAGTGCTTCACCATGCAAAGCCTGCTGCTTCGCCACGCGCTGGAGATTGTTTCCGCCTGCGAATGCAAGGAAGGATGCCCCTCCTGCGCGGGGCCGGTGGGGGAAATCGGCATGGAGGGCAAGAAGGCGTCCATCTCCCTGCTGAAGGAGATGATCGCATGCCCATAAGCCTCCGGGATAAACTAAAGGCGGTGGACAAGCCCAAGCCGCAAAACGGGGACAGGCCTGCCATCCCCAGCACAGGATGCTATCATGAGGAAAGAACCTTTTCCTGGACGGAGCTGAAGGGCATTCCGCGGGATTTGGTTTTTTCCGGCCGGATGCTGGGGCTCGTGCTCAACCAGGCGGTGCCGGAAGCAATCAATCCATGCCGGGTGCTTTATCTGGATACGGAGACGACCGGGCTATCCGGCGGCGTCGGCACCCTTGCTTTTTTGGTGGGGGCAGGCTACTTTACAAACGATGGCTTTACCGTCCACCAGTGGGTGATGCGTGACTATCCAGAGGAACGATTCATGCTTGCAGCCTTGCAGGCCTTATGCGACGGCTTCGACCTGGTGGTCACCTTTAACGGCAAAACCTTTGACCTGCCCCTTTTGCAGGCACGGATGCTGATGAACCGCATGGAAACGGAAGCTCTGGAAAAAATGCTCCATGCCGATCTATTGCACCCTGCCCGCCGGGTATGGAAGCTGCGGCTGAAAAGCTGCCGCTTAAGCCGCTTGGAGGAGGAGATATTTCATTCCCCCCGGGTCAATGACCTGCCGGGAAGCGAAGCGCCGGAGCGTTTTTTTCAATTTTTGAAGACAGGAAACTTTATGCTGCTAAAGGATGTGATCGACCACAACCGGCAGGATATCGCATCCCTGGCGAGGCTTTTGTACCGGCTGCTGGACGTGTATGAAAGGCCGGAACAGCAGAGCTTTTTCGAAGATATCTTCAGCATTGGCCGGGCGCTGGAAAAGCAGGGGGAAACAGCGTTGGCCAGGCATTGCTATCACCTGTGCTCAGGCGGCAGCGTAAAAGCCCAGGCGCAGCTTCATCTGGGCCGCAGCTTCGTTCGCTTAAAGGAAATTGACGAAGCCGTTTCCGCCTACCGGCGGATGATTTCCCACCGGGAGGGAGGGCTTATTCCCTACATTGAACTGGCCAAATTGTATGAGCACCGGCTGCGGGATGTAAAAAATGCCCTGGAAATCACAAAAGAAGCGATTTTATTAGCTTCCGAGCCTGCTTTGGGCCCCAAAGGCGCTATGCAGGACATGCAAAATGCGTTACAATACCGTTATATGCGTCTTGTCAAGAAGACGCAGACACTGACCCTTACGAAGGAGGCGCGGATTCGATGAGCTTTATGGGAAATATCAAGGGCCGCATGGCTCTTGCCAAGCAAGGAAAGGGCGATGTGGAGGGCGCGAAAAAGCTGTATGAGGAGGCTTTGGCCGCCGGGCTCAACGGCGCCAACTATATGCTGGCTTATTCCGTGCTGCTGTTAAGGGATGGCGACTATGAAAAAGCCAAATCGCTGCTTGTGAAAACACAAAAGGCCCCCGGTCTCACCGACGCGCAGCGGCAGCAGTTGTTTATGAACTATGCCGTGGCCTGTTATAAGCTGGGAGAATTGAACCGCGCCATTGAGCTGATGGAGAAGCAGCATCTGCGCAACCCCAGTGGCCTGATCTATGGCACCCTGGGTTATCTGTATGTGGAGAGCGGCGATTTGGAAAAAGCCAAGGCTTTCAACCAGGAAGCCATTGACTATGACGATTCGGACCCCATCGCATTGGACAACATGGGGCAGACCCTTTACCGTCTGGCAGACGACAAGGAGGCTGCCAAGCCCTACTTTGAAAAGGCGCTGAAGGAGAAGCCCTCCCAGATCGATACCTTGTATTTCCTGGCCCAGTATGACATCGAGGCAGGCAACAAGGAAGCCGCTATCGAAAAATTGGAAAAGACGCTGGAAGGCCGGTTCTCGCCGCTGAACCACGCCAACCGGGAAAAGGTGCAAAAAGCACTGGATCAACTGAGAGCATGACGGGGTGGATGATATGCAGCTAAAGGATATCAAAGGCGTGATCTTCGATCTGGACGGTGTGATCGTATCCACCGATGACTGCCACTATGAAGCCTGGCAGCAGTTGGCCGATAAGCACGGCATTTATTTTGACAGGGAGATCAACCAGCGCCTGCGCGGTGTGAGCCGCATGGAAAGCCTGGAGATCCTTTTGGAGCGCGCCGCCCGCGCCTATACGGAGGAAGAGAAAATCGCCATGGCCGCCGAAAAAAACGAGGAGTATAAGCGGCTGATCATGAAGCTGACGCCCTCGTCCATCCTTCCCGGCGCTTTGGAGACGCTTAAAAAGCTGCGGGATAGGGGCATTTTGCTTGCCATCGGCTCTTCCAGCAAAAACGCGCCCACCATTTTGAAGCAGATCGGTCTGGAAGGTTACTTTGATGCCGTGTCGGACGGCAACCACATCAAAAACAGCAAGCCGGATCCGGAGGTGTTCCTTCTGGCGGCAAAAATGCTGAATTTGTCTGCTGCCAACTGCCTCGTGGTGGAGGATGCGGACGCCGGTGTGGAAGCCGCCCTGAACGGAAATATGCGGGTGCTGGGGGTGGGTTCCGCCGCATGGAATCCCAAAGCCACCATTTCGGCAAATTCTTTAAAGGATATCGATCTTCCTTCGTTGATCGCGTAGTATCGGGACCGGATATGGATATACTGTAGAATGGCAGCAGTCGGGAGGAATGTGTATGTTGGACCGGCAGGTAGCTCAGGATGTATTGGCTGAAGCAATGAAAACCGGCGGGGATTTCGCCGAAATCTTTCTGGAGGACAGGCGCAACCATGCACTGCAAATGCGCGGGGGAAAAATTGATACGGTATTAAGCGGCAGGCGGCATGGGGCCGGCATACGCGTATTTCAAAACCTGTCCGCCATTTATGTGTACACCAATGATACCTCCAAAGAGGGGCTTTTGGATTGCGCCAGGCGGGCCGCCGCGGCGGTAAGGGCGGGAAAAGCTGTTTCCCCAAAGCAGCTTCAGCCCCACGAGACGGTGACCCTTCACCCTGTTGTTTATCCTCCTACTACGGTGAAGGCCGCGCAAAAGGCTGAAAAGCTGAAGGCAGCCCACGCGGCAGCCTCCGCATCGGCGGAGATCAAGCAGGTAGTGCTGGGTTATACGGATTCGGAGCAGGATGTATGGATCGCCAACAGCGAAGGCCTCTTCACATCAGATAGGCGGGTCTATTCCCGCATGAGCTGCTCCGCCGTAGCCTCCGATGGAACGGAGAATCAAACGGGCTCATGCAGCCCGGGGGCCATGATGGGCTTTGAGCTGTTTGACCACCGGGTGGATCCGGAAAAGGTGGGCAGGGAAGCGGCGGAAATCGCTGTCACCATGCTGCATGCTCCGGTGTGCCCGGCGGGCGTGATGCCGGTAGTGATCGACAACGGCTTTGGCGGCGTGATTTTTCACGAAGCCTGCGGCCATAGCCTGGAGGCTACGGCGGTAGCCTTTGGCACCAGCGAGTTTTCCGGAAAACTTCATCAAAAGATCGCCGCCGATTGCGTGACGGCCATTGATGACGGCACCATGCCCAATGAGTGGGGAAGCCTGAATATCGATGATGAGGGAACGCCTACCAACCGCCTTGTGCTGATCGAAAACGGCGTGCTGAAAAACTACATGGTGGATAAGCTGAACGGGCGGCGCATGAACATGCCATCCACCGGCAGCGGCCGCCGGGAAAGCTATGCGTTCGCGCCCACCTCCCGTATGCGCAATACATACATTGCCGCCGGGCAGGATGATGAGGGGGAGATGATCGCCACCATGGGCGACGGGCTGTATGCCCGGCGCATGGGCGGCGGTTCCGTTGATCCCGCCACGGGGGAATTTAACTTTAACGTCATGGAAGGGTATCTGGTGAAGGATGGAAAAATCGCCTCACCGGTTCGTGGCGCATCCTTGATTGGCCGTGGGTCGGAGGTACTCATGCGCATTGACAAGGTGGGCAAAGATATGCAGATGTCTCAGGGCATGTGCGGCAGCGTTAGCGGCAGTGTGCCCACCAATGTGGGCCAGCCTATGATCCGCGTCAGCCACATCACCGTCGGCGGAAGATAATGCCTGTATAGAGGAGGTAAATTGCCATGGTATTGGATACTTTTTTGCACAAGCTGATGGATGCCGCCCGCCACGCGGGCATCGAGGCTGCCGAAGCATATGTCGCCTCCGGGGATAGCTTCAAGGCTGTTTCTGCGCAGCAGGAAATCGTGCAGTATGCCGTAAATACCTCCTGCGGCCTGTCGCTTCGGGGTCTGTACGGGGACAAGATGGGCTATGCCTCTACCGAGGTGATGGACGAGGAAGCCGTCGGCCAGTTGGTGAAAGGCGTGGTGGAAAGCGCGTCCCTGTCGGAGGAGGAGGACAAGCAGTTTATTTATGCGGGGGAGGAAGCGTACCCCAAGGTGGATACCTATAACCCTGCATTGGAAAGCATTTCCCCCGAGGAAAAGCTGGATTTTGTTCTGAACATGGAAAAGGCGGCGGTAAATCTCGACCCCCGCGTCAAGCAGGTGCAGCACAATACCATTTTGTCCGGCAGCGGTCAGGTACGCATCAAAAACACCTATGGCTTGGACATTTCTTACAAAGGCAACTATTGCGGCGCGTACCTCCAGCCCATTGCAAGGGAAGGCGATAAGGCCAGCACCGCATTTGATATAACCCTGGCACATGATTTTTCCAGGCTCAATTATCAGGGCCTGGCAGAATCCGCGGTGAAAAAAGCCGTATTTGGCCTTGCCGGAAAGCCTGTAAGGAGCGGCACCTATCGGGTGATCCTGGAAAATGGTGCCATGGCCGATCTGCTGGACACCTTTTCCGGGATATTTTCTGCAGAAAATACCCAGCATGGGCTATCCCTCTTGAAGGGCCGGGTGGGGGAAACCATTGCCGCGGATTGCGTGGTATTGATGGATGATCCCCTGCTTCCCTTTGGCGAGGGCAGCCGTCCTTTTGATGCTGAAGGCGTGGCCTCCAGGACAAAGGCCGTCATCGAAAACGGCGTGCTGAAAACGCTTTTGCATAACCTGAAAACAGCTCAAAAGGATGGCGTTCCAACGACCGGCAATGCCAGCAAAGCAAGCTATAGCGCCCCTGTCCGTGTGTCTCCCACCAATTTTTTCATAAAGCCGGGAGCGGACGATCTGAAAACGCTGATGGAAAAGATGGGCGACGGGTTGGTGATCACCGAAGTAAGCGGCCTGCACAGCGGCGCCAATGGCGTCAGCGGAGATTTCTCGTTGCTTGCAAAAGGATTTGTTGTCAAAGAAGGAAAAATGGGGGAACCTGTCGAACAAATCACCATAGCAGGAAATTTTTATCATCTGCTCAAGGGCGTTCGTGCCGTGGGCAATGATTTGAAATTTCCCGGCGGAAACATTGGCAGTCCCTCCATCGATGTAGGAGAAATGGCGGTAGCCGGGGCATAAATGTACTGGAAAAATGCTTGGGAAGTGGATGATCAGTATTTCCAGGCTTCAAGACCTGCTTACAAAAGCTTCGTGAGGAGGAGATCTGATGACGCAAGTGCTTTCATTCCTGTTTACGGCGGGATATTACCTGGTATGCCTGTCGGTGCTTCTGCGGGCCGCATTGATGCTCGCGGCTTATTTGAAAACATCCTTGGATGGGCGGAAGAAGACAGGCTCCTCCCTTGCGTTGTCTGCAACGGTGGAAATCACCTGGTGCGCGGTAGTGGGCTTGAGCTTCAGTATGTCTCATGTGGATTTCATTCCTCTGGCGCTTTCTGTATTAGGGTTGTCGGCTTTAAGGCGTATCGCCCCCTTTGAAAAGGTAGGCTCCCAGCACGTATACAGCCTGCTGTCCTCGCTGCTGCCCCAAAAGCAGGCAACCTTGGCCAGGGCAACGGCGCTGCATCTGTTCTGACCGCGATCCAATACTCCAATCCTCCCCGGGCCCTATGCGTTACATACGCATCTATAGGGCACGGGGCGGTTTTTTGTTTTTGCAGGCCGCATGGCCGGGGGGAACTATGCCTGACGCGGCTTATATAACATACAAGGATATTTTGAACGGATTGAAAAACGCCGGGTTAAAATGCGGCATGCTTGCGGAAGTGCATGGTTCCCTTTCCAGCTTCGGCTATGTGGAGGATGGAGCGGATACGGTGATACGCGCGCTGATGGACGCCGTAGGTCCTGATGGCGGTATCGTGATGCCGGCGTTCCGCGTCTCCCCGCCTGTTCCCATGGATGCCCAGGATACAGCCCAGGGCGTTACACTGAAGCTAAAGATCCTTCCGGAGGATTACAGGGAACGAAGCGGTATGGGCGTGATTGCCGATACCTTTTCAAGGCGCCCCGATGTGTTGACCGGGGAGGGGCTGTTCCGCGTCAGCGCTTGGGGAAGGGATAAGGAAATCAACAGCAGGGGATTTCAGAATATCATCGGCAGCGGCGGGATGGGGCTGCTGCTGGGCGTGGACATCTATGCGCTGTCCAGCATGCACTACATGGAGGGTGACCTTCCCGGGGAGATACGCGCCATATTCAGACCTTCGGACGAAGTACTCAAACGCTATCCGGCGGGGGAATGGTTTGTGGAAACCGGCCTGCCTCCTGTGAAGGCATGGTACAAGATCCAGGAGGAAGCTTACCGGCGGGGATATATCCGGGATATATATATCGGCCCTTGCAAATGCATGTCTTTTGTGGTGAAAGAGGTCGTGGGGTTATATCAATCGGCGCTGCAAGCCGATCCGCTGGGGCTGTACGGACTTCGCTAAACAAGAACAACCGGGCCATCTTTATAGACGGTCCGGTTGTTTTTGCTGCCGTTACTTTGCAACCACGTTTCCGCAGGCGATCTTCGTACCGGAATCGCCGGCGGGCTGCGTTCTGTAATCATCCGGATTTTCGTGGATAATGACCGCCCGGCCCACGGCTTCCGAAACGGCGAAGCGGGGTGTAAAAAAGCTCAAATGGGCCGAACCGCCCTTGGTGGGGGCTGCCAGCAGTACGGGGAAGTCACCGGCGTGCTGGGGGTGGGGCTGGTTGGTGGGATTGTAATGCTCCCCGGATTGGGGGAAATAATCGATGGCTCCATTAGGCATGGTAACGGGCGTGCCGCCACAGTTGCCCGAATGCAGGTGGAAGGCGAAGAAGTTGGAAGGCGTCTGAGGCAGGCCCGCGATGTCGGCCTGCACGTAAGTGCCGCCCACCGCCTCCTTAAAGACTACCGTCCCGCGGATGTTGGGAAAGGCGGTGCTTCCCGCCATATTGGCAATGGCTTTGACCGGGGCCGTAGGGCTGGTCATGCCTGTATCGTTCAAAAGCATTGTGCTCAACTCCAGTTCATATTTGGGCGCAAGCAAGGCCTGCTGATCATGCTATGATGTTTTGTTGAATGGTTATCCGATTGGTAAATCATGCAGCCATTATGCCATATGCTACCTAACTGCCAATCCTTGGGTCCCGAACACAGGGATGCCCTCCCCGCCGGCCACCTGAAGCCTCATCAGCCTTCCCCTGTCACCGATTTCAAAGGCGGATACGGTACCCTGGTTACCGTTAAGCGCGTAGAAGAAGCGCCCGCAGGGGCTGATACCGTTATCGATAGGCGCACCCTGGGGCGTTCCCCCCGGCGTGCTGCGAACGTTTTCCAACAATCTCAGTGAGCCATTGTTATTCACACGGAAAATGGAAATGGTGCCGCTGCCTGCGTTGGTGGTGTAGGCAAAACGCCCGGACCTGAAAGCCGATACCCAGCAAGTGGCCTGCTGGCCGGTGGATACGGAACCGCTGATCACGGTCAGCGCGCCGTTTGCGTTCAGATGATATGAGGAAAGCGCATTGGCCCCGGCTTCTGCTACCAGCAATAGGCTGTTCCCTGTAAACATGGCGCCAAAGGGGCCGGCGCCGTTGGAGCTGTTGACCACCTGCAGCGTGGCCATGCCGTTGCGTTCGATACGGAACACAGTGATCCGGTTGGTAGTCAGTTCAGTCACCAGCAATTGTTTTCCATTGGGGCTGAACAATACTTGGGCAGGCTGGGCATTGGCGGTGCTGAGCGTACGGGTGGAACGGGGGATCATGGTCAAAACGCCGCAGCGGTCCACGCAAAAGCCCGTGATGTTGGAGGCGAAGCTGTTGGCGCTGCCGCCAACGTTGGAGACGTATAGAATATTGCCATGCTGGGTTAGGCTGTTGGGCTGCAGGCCGCCGGAGTTGACGACCGAGGCCCTTACCAGCCCGCCGTCCTGCATAACACGGAAGCTTGTGATGCTGTTGCTGCCCGCATTCACGGCGAAGAGGAAACGTCCGCACCGGGACAGGATCAGCGATCCCTGGGATGCCAGCGGATCGATACCGTCATTGGGCGTTGCGGATGACACCTCACGCGTGCCGGTGCCGCTGCCGCCGGTGGGATAAAAATCACGAAGTGCCAGGGTACCGTCCCTGAATCTGCGGAATACTACGATTTCATTTTCCTGGGCGCCGTTGGTCATGATATATACCGCGCCCTTTGGCCGATGTTTATTCTCCAAATACATTTGGATTCCTCCTTAGAAAATGGGCTCCTATATATGTTATGCATCGCGAAGGCCGTGTGCGCGGGCTTGTTTATCAGGGCGGCATAACAAAAAGACCGGGCATTGCCCGGCCTGTCAGGTTCCGTTATAGCTTATGCGTTTGTGACCTCGCCGCTCCGGGTCACGTTCTTGATCCACTT
>JAEWWY010000202.1 GCA_023458835.1 Bacillota bacterium | reverse complement strand
TTGACCGGCTGGATGTTTGGGAAGTCATCAAGTTAAGCTGATCTATGCCTGAGGAGGAATCGTTACATGAATATACAGGTGTATGGCTCGGCGCCGCAAATCGAGTTCGGCCTTGGAAAAGCCGGCGCGCTTGCGGCAAGGGAGCCGTTGATCGTATGCAATTTGGGCAGCGAACAAGGCCCTGCCTATTACAAGGCCCATGCCCAGGCACCGGAAACGCTGCCGGAGCAGGGGTATGTGCTGGAAAAGCATGAAGACGGATGGCTGCTGGCGGGAGACGCGGCCGGCTGCATGTACGGCTTGATCGACATTGCCCGGGCGGAAAAGGCGGAAAGAAGCTGGCCGGCGGGCAAACATATCCCCTGCGTAAAGCAGCGGGGCATCAAGTTCAATATCCCCCTGGACGCACGCACCCCCAGCTATTCCGACGCCTCCGACAGCGCGTGGCGCAATATCCCCCACATGTGGGAGATGGATTTCTGGCGCACTTATCTTGACGACCTGGCGGAGAACAAATTCAATGCCGTATCCCTATGGAGCCTGCATCCCTTCCCCTCCCTGGTCCGGGTGCCCGGCTATGAGAAGGTCGCGCTCAGCGACGTAAAGCGCACCAAAACGCCTGTCATGGGCGCTACGCTGGCGGGGCTTGGCATGTATGGCAAACGGCATGCGCAAAACCTGGAAACGGTACACTGTATGACCATGGACCAGAAAATCGATTTCTGGCGCGGCGTGATGCAATACGGAGCGGACAGGGGCATTGATTTTTATGTGTTTACCTGGAACGTATTCGTATACGGCACGGAACATACGGATTACGGCATCGACTGCAACCTGAAAAACCCCGTCACCAAAGATTATTTCCGCAAGAGCGTCGCCGCCCTGGTCAGCACCTATCCCCTGCTCAAGGGCATCGGCATCACCGCCGGCGAGCGCATGACGGTGGGCTGGGAGCCCCGGCCCGACCTGCGCTTTGACGTGAAATGGCTGGCGGACACATACGGCGCAGGCATCAAGGATGCCATCGGCGAAAGCGGACGGCCCTTCACCCTCATCCACCGTCAGCACATGAGCGGCGCGGCGGAAATACTGGAGGCCTTTTCCGATTTGCCGGTGCCGCTGGACTTCAGCTTCAAATATTCCCAGGCCCACATGTATTCCGATACAACGCCCCACTTTGGCGACGCCTTCTTCGCCTCCATTCCCGAGGGCCACAAAACCTGGCTTACCGTGCGCAACGATGATATCTACATGCTGCGCTGGGGCGGCGTTCACTATGCCCGGGAATACAATCAAAACATGCCCTATCCCGTGTTGCGGGGTATGTTGATGGGGCCGGACGGCTATACCTTGGGCCGCGATTACCTGTGCCGGGAGCAGGAAGGCTGTATCCCCCGCCGCACCGTTTTGGACCGTCAATGGTATATGATGGCCATCTGGGGCAGCCTGGCCTTTGAGAATGACCTGCCGGACGAGTATTTTGCGGGCATGCTGGCCGAGCGCCTTGGATGCGGCAAAGAGGAGGCCGGCCGTGTCTTCGCCCTGTGCGAAACAGTATCCTTGGTCATCCCACTCATGAACCGCATGCATTGGCATGATTTTGATTTCCAGCATTACCCGGAGGCCAACTGCAGCGTATCCAACCGGGACCATGTGGCCCACATGGGCGGCGAAATTACCTTCCACGATGTCCACGATTATATCATGACTCCTGCCCAACCCGGCTGCAACTACCTTGGCGTGCGGGAGTTCTGTCTGCTGGAATATCAGGGCAAGGAAATCCCCAGGGCCAAGGTTACCCCGGATGCCGTAGCTCAGGAGCTGCTTGAGCGCGCCGTGAAGGCGGAAGCATTGCTGGGCGGGTTCACGGCCGCTCAGGGTGAACTGGCAGCCCTGCTTTCGGATTGCCGCGGCTTTGCGCTGCTGGCCCGCTTTTATGCCGCCAAGGTGGAAGCAGCCCTTGCCACCCAGCGGGCGGTGATGGGCAAGGGCCCCCAGCAGGCCGCGCGTGCCATGGAATATGCGGAACTGGCCTATGACTGCTGGGTTCGCTATGCCCATCACGTCTCCGCCCATTACGTGCCCCAGCATCTTTCCCGCATGGACGGCCGTATGGTGGATCCGGTGGCGTTGATCCCCCAGGCCAAGCTGGACGCGCAGATGGTATACCATCTGATGGCGGAATACGAGTAAACGCCACCCGTTTTTCGGCAGGCAAGGAATCAATCTAGGGGGCGCCAATAGGCGCCCCCTATAAATTATGCATTTTCCGAAAGGAGATGGTCGATTTTTGCCGCCACCTTTTCGCGCAACGCCAGCAAAAACTCCGCATCCCTGGGATAGCTTTCAAAGGTAATGGTTTTTTGCCCCGCGGTCTCATGGATCAGCTCTTCCACAGCACTCCTGCCGGCCAAATCTTCCAGCATCTGCAAAGCACGCAAATCCAGCAGCGCATCATCCTGTACCTCGGCCCGTATGGAGGAAAGAGGCGCGCCGCCAGGCCCTGGGTAGACCAGGTATGCATCTCCGGATGGGAAAGCATAGCCGGCATGGGTTACGCGGTAAGGGTCAATGGGGTACAGTGAATGCTGGGAGTAGTAAAAATTGAATCCCCATTGCAAGAAGCCCTTGATACGATACAAATACATCAAAACGCCCATGATCCGGTTCCGGGCGCTGGGCATGGCAAAGAAGCGGTTAGGCACATCTACGCTCTGGCCGCAGCAATAGTAGACCCAAAGCTCTGGCACGTGGGCATCGAAAAAGGCTTGAATGTGATCATTGGACGGAATGGGCTGCGTTACCAGGCCCTTTTGATAAAACGCGACGCTGCTCAAGGCGTCTATGACCGGACAGCCCTCCAGCAAATCCTGCACCTGCCGTTTGGCGGCGCGGTAATCCTCCAAATGCTTTTCGCCGGGCTCATCGGAAATATGGAAATAAACGTTCCTGTCATCAAAGCCTTCCCGGTTTAAATGCGCCCGCAGGGCGGGCAGGAAAGCCTGCAAAAAAACACGGTACCCGGGACTTACGGCGGGAACATCCCAGCCAAAGATGCGTTTTGTTACGCCGTCCACGCAGGCCTCAATCTTCGGGGTGGCCTTGGCGCCCCATTGGGTGAAAAGGTGGGCGATCTCCAGATAGCGGATGCCGTGCTTCCGGCATATTTGAACCCATCGGGACAGTGCTGTAAAATCAAAAGCATATTTGCCCTCCTGAAGCGTTACCCCCACAAGCTGCACGGTGGGGCGTTCGCCTCCCACCTGCGTATCCAGCGGCGGCGTGAAAACAGGCGTCAGCAGCATATTGATGCCGTGGCTGGCTGCAGAGGCAATGAAGCCGTCTATGATGCGCCAGTGCTCTTCGCCAAGGATCGGGACGTTATAATAGCTTGCCAGGCAGTCCGCATGAAACCATTCCGTGTGGATAAGCTCCTGCTGCTTTAAGGCAGCCCTTCCCACCCGCAGCGTAAAGGGGAGCGCAAAGCGCAATTCCGGCGCCAAGGGGTTGCGGCATATGGTTCCCTTCGGCGTGGGCATGATTTTATCGGCACAGATATGGATGGTGATTTCATAATCGCCGGGCTTCGCAGTTTCGGGAATCTCCCAACTGAGCCACAGGCTTCGGTATTGGCCAGGGATCGGGGTCACCTTTACGCCTTCCAGGGGCTTGAGCAAATCGGGAAACAGCCCGGGCTCATGGGTCAGGTAATCCGTATCCTCCCTGGCGGAAGCATAGCTGGGATAATCGGAGGGGACAAGCTCCACCGTCCGTGCGCAGACAAGGGCGGGCGCGCCGGACACGCTGACGGTAAAGGTGGGCAGCACTTCCATCTCAGGGGCTTTCACGTCGGCATAATAGGCCATCTGCACCGCGGCCCGCGTGCCCCGCCAGGCGGAAAGACATCTGCCATTGCCCATGCCTGCGGGCCTGCAGGCGGGAAATACCTTTTCCAGCGCGGAAACGAGAAAAAAATCGTAATGTGCCATGACCGGATCCTCCTGTACTATGAAAGGAGGGGCTTCCAAATGAGAAGCCCCCTCCGATTCCTTGCCTTTGGGATGGCAAAAGGCTTACTTGCCCAATTTCTTTGCCGCCTCGGTAACAGCCTTCCAGCACGCTTCATAGCCCTGGCTGTTCCACAGGACCAGCTTCTCCTTGTACAATTCCTCCGTCGTCTTGTCGCTGGTGTCGGCGACAACCGTATACCAATCCTTGGTCTGGACGGTCATATCCAGCTTCTCCGGCAGGTCCAAAGAGGCAATCTCCCAGTCCAGGTTCGGATGCTTCCAGGTATCGCGGCGGCGCTCATATTCTGCCGTGCACATATCGCGGATTTCCTGGGGGATGTTCGGGTCGATGTACTGCAAAAGGTCGCCGTCCCACTGAGCAAGGTCGCCAAGGAAGGCGGCGCCCGGATACTTGTCCTTGAGCAGCATCATCTTCCCGGTTTCGTTTACAGGCAGCGTCAGCACGATATTGCCGTTTTCATCGTAACGGTAATCCTCGCCCTCAAAGCCGTAGGTAACAAATTTCATGCCTTCCTCGGAATAGAGGTAATCCATGATGGAAAGGATGCGCTCCATCTTTTCATCGCTGACGGTGGAGGGGATATACGTTTCCGACCAGTAGGACATTTCCTGGAACTGGTAGCAGTTTTCTCCCTCGAAGGGGATGATCGCCACACAGTCAAAGAAGTTTTTGTCCGGCTGCGCCACTACCCAGTAATCATATACCTTCTTGATATGGTTGGGAGAAACCTGCTTAATCAGCACGCCTACGCGGCCGTTGGCAAAAAGCTGCTGCGCGTCGTTGGTGGCGCGGGAGGCGAAGTCGGGATCGAACAGGCCTTCCTTGTACAGCGTGCGGAAGTAATTGATCAGCGGAATGGCTGCTTCTTCATAGCAGGCCATTTTCCATTCGTCACCGATCTTCACCCAGCGGTTATCCGTATAGCCAAAGGTTGGCAGATGCATGGAGGTAAGCGTCACGCCATTGTTGGCCATGGCAATGATATCCACCGCGTCGTCCCCATCGGGATTGCCGCCCAGAAACGCTTCCAGCACGGCCTTGAGCTCCTCCGCCGTTTTGGGCATTTCAAGGCCCAGCGCCTTCAGCCAGTCCTTGCGGATCATCATCCCCCGGTCCATATTCCAGTAGGTGGGATCCTGATAGGTCATGCGGGGCATAAAGTAGTTGTGGCCGTTTCTTTGATAGGCCGTGACCTCTGGAAGAGCCATATACTTGGCAATGTTGGGATAGGCCGACATGTCGTCCGGAAGGGGGCGCACCACGCCGTCCTCCACCCAGGCAAGGTACGTACCGCTGCCGACCCAGTCGATGCCGCCGGTGATGTCCGGCAGACTGCCAGAGGCCGCCCATACGTTCATCTTATCGGCGTAGCCGTCCCAGCCGACATTCATGGGGATGAAAGTGACGTTGAACTTTTCTTCCACCGCCTTGAGGATCGCGTCCTTCTCCTTGCCCTCGGGGAAGGAATTCTCAATGTCCCAAAGAGATACGGTCAGATCCATGTGTTCCAGTTCTTGCGCGGACGCGGCAATGGGGAGCAGCGAAACCGCTATCAGCGCCACAAGGAGCAATGCCAGAAGCTTCTTCATTGGGTTGGCCTCCTTCTTTTCTATATGCTGACCGGCGCTTGGCCGGCGAACATCAGCTTTTGATCGCGCCAAGCATAATGCCCTTGGCGAAGTACTTTTGCACAAAAGGGTACACCAGTAGGATGGGTACTGTGGCAACGGTCACGGCCGCCATCTGCATGCCGGTTTTGTAAACGGCGATGTTCGCGTTCTTGAAGGAATTGGCGGTGTCCTTGCCCAAATCAAGGGTCGATTCGATCACGATCTTGCGCAGAAGAAGCTGCAAGGGCGTCAGGGCTGATTTTTGCTGGATAAAGATCATGGCGTTCCACCATTCGTTCCAGAAGTCGACGGCGTAAAACAGGCTGATGGTCGCTATGATGGGCGTGGATACGGGGATGACGATCCGAAGCATGATATGAAACTCGTTGGCGCCATCGATACGCGCCGATTCCGGCAGGGACTCGGGCACCGTGCCGAAGTAGTTTTTCATGAGGATCATGTTATAGGCGCTTAAGGCTGCGGGTACCGTCATCACAAACAGGCTGTCCACAAGGCCCAGGTCCTTGAGCACCAAATACCAGGGGATCAATCCGCCGCCAAAGTACATGGTGATCACAAACAAGGTTAAAAGAAAGGTGCGGCCGGGCAGGCTCTTTTTGGAAAGGGCATACCCCGCGCAGGTGGTCACGAGCATCGCCAGCACCGTTCCGAAGACGGTGTTGAACACGCTTACGCCAAAGGAGCGCATGAGCTTGGGGTCCGAAAAGATGATTTTGTAATTCGTCAGGTCGAATCCCTTCGGCCACAGGTACAACTGGCCGCCCGACACCTCCGAAAAGGGGGCCAGGGACATGAGCAGCATGTTATAAAACGGGAATACCATCAAAACCGCCAGCAGTGTCAGCAGGATGTAGATCATCCAATCAGCGGCCGTGAACTTCCGGGGAAGGGACGAGGGTGCGTTCGCCTTCATTTTCTTCGCCTCCTTCCATCACAGCAGGCCTTCTTCCCCGGCAAGCTTTGCCAGGAAATTGGCGGACAGCAAAAGCGCAAAGTTGCATACCGATTTAAACAGGCCTGCCGCCACCGACAGGGAAAGGTTCTGCCCCTTTTGGAACGCATACCTGTATATATACGTATCGATGATGTCGCCCGTTGACATGGTGAGCTCGTTCATGGTATTGAATACCTGGCCGAACCCGGCGTTCAATATGGAGCCGCATTGCATGATCAGCATGATCACTACCGTGGGCTTGATGGACGGCCAGGTGATGTTTATGCAGCATTGCCACCGGCTCGCCCCGTCGATGGTGGCCGCCTCATACAGCGACGGGTCGATTCCCGAGATTGTGGCCAGATAGATGATCGAACCCCATCCCACACCCTTCCAGATGCTTGTGGTGTACAGCATGGGCCGGAAAATATCCGGGTTGGTCAGAAAGCCCACCGGCTTCCCGCCCAGCGCTTTGATCAGGATATTGACCGTGCCGTCGGACTGGAGCAAAAGCCGCATCAGGCTCACCACCAGCACCCAGGACAGGAAATGCGGGAACGTATAGATTGTTTGATAGACGCGCTTGAGCTTCATGTGGCGCATTTCATTGAGCAGCAGGGCCAGTATAACGGGCATGGGAAACTCAAAAACCAATCTGCCAAAGCTGATGATCAATGTGTTTTTGAAGGCGTTCCAAAAGTCCGGCTTGGACCACAGGTTTTGAAACCACTTCCATCCAACCCATTCCATGTTGGCCATCTGGCCGAACAGGCGCAGGATCGGAAAGTCTCCCCACGCGCTTGGCGTATTGAAGCGGAATTGCTTGAAGGCCATGATCACCCCACCCATGGGGGCATAGGCAAAGGCGAGGATGAAAATAAGGGCCGGAAGAAGCATCAAATAAAACATGCCATGGGACCGCATTCTTTTCCATAGTGAGCGGGACGCATATGCCGGAGGGACCGCCTTCCTGGATGCACGCAGCATGATCTCTCTCCTTTCCATGGAACGGATGATAGGTACCGCTAGGGTATGGGAAGCAGTTGAACCTCCCGCTGCGCCATGGTTCCAATGATCTCCTTCATGGCGCCCCATTTTAACTCCATATCGGAAACCAGCTTGAATTGCGTGCGGCAGCGGTCCAGGTTATGTTCCGGGCGGTGTATGCGGAAGTATGTATCCCCCGGCAGGTAGTCCGGCGACAGGGATGCCTTGTCCTGCTTCTTTTCATCCCCCAGGGCGGTGGACGCGCCGAAGCGGATCGAATCGACAAAATCATTGCCAAAAAGCCCGGCATCACCATATCCAGATCTGCCACGCACAGGCGTTTCCGCCGGAAAGCTTGAAAGCATGCTCTGAAACCGGCCGAACGCCGCGCCGCTCTGGAACAGGTCAAATGCGGATTCCGCCTGTTCCAGATAGACGCCGTCCGTGATAAAAGCATACACCCGCCAGTATTCGACCTCTTCATCCGCCCGGTAATCCATTCCGTCCCCCATGCTCACCAGTGTCAGCACACGGCGGTGATTCAATAAGCCGGAATTGATACGCAGCCTTAAGCATGTCACAGCCTCCACAAATGCTCCGGATACAGCCCCTCAAGCTTCATCCGGGCGATGGCCTCGCGGACGCGGGGCATATCCTCCCGGTAGGTGACGCCGTACCACTTTTCCCCTGTGGGCAATATCCGGACCGTGGCTGCGCGCTCCGCAACCAATTGATTAGGCACCAGCGGAAGGAAGTATTCGCATTTGAGCGGATCAGCCGGCAGGTTCTTTGCAAGATAGTCCGCAAAACGGGCCTCTATCTCCCCCATCATGCTTTTTTGAAAGCCCCAGAGATTCATGGAAACCATGGTGCCCATGGGGATAAACGTGAACTCCCCGCCTCCCTCCGTAAAGGCCGCGCCCCCAGGCCTGGGCTCAACATGGGTGCGCTCGGTGACAGCGGCCAGGAAGCCCCGGCCATCCGCCTCGCACACGCCCCGGGCAACATGGCCATGCTCGGTCAGCGTGTTCTCGATGCGGTAGCCCACCATCGCATGCTCGCAGGGACTATGCCTTTCCGCAAGAAAGTCGTAGATGGCCTTGATGGCGGTGCGGCCATAGAAGTCGTCGGCATTGATAACGGCAAAGGGGCCGCTGATCAGATGCTTCGCGCACAGCACCGCGTGGGCAGTGCCCCAGGGCTTTGTGCGCCCCCTTGGCACGGCAAAGCCTTCCGGCA
>JAEWWY010000201.1 GCA_023458835.1 Bacillota bacterium | reverse complement strand
AGGCGGATGCCTGCATACACAAGAACGCTTTTTTCTCCGGCGGCATCCAGCGCCATCAGATTTCTCGCGCCGGTCATAGCATCGGCGGCGATATAATATATGGTCCCATCCGCCATGCAAAACTTCGGGTACAAATATGCCTCCTGATCAAAGGACGCAGCCGGGTCAAAAACGGATTCTTTCGCAAATGCCGCCGCTTCCCGGTTAAAACGCCACAGCACACCGTTTTCCATTTCCAGGGCATATAATATATCATTTTCGAAAAGCAGTGCAGAGACCGTGTGGGGATTGCTTCCGGATGCCGGAAGCGGCAGCCCGGAAAGATCCGTCTTCGTAAAGTCCATTAACTGCTTTGGCGCGCTTTCTCCCGCGCAGTAGGCATACAGGCCCTCGCTGCGGGCGATATACAGCGTATCTCCCGCCGCCGCTACCCGCTGGTCGTAGCCAGATCCCCACGAACCGGATTGGGTATCAAAAAGCAGGATGGTTCCGGATTCCGCATGCGCACAAGGAACAACCATCAGCGAAAACACCAGCAGGATGGGCAGTATCAGCAGATGCTTTGTTAAAAATCTCATATGGAATCCTCCTTCGTGTATGCGCACGCGGCTTAAGAACGGTGAATGGATTTTCCATCCCGTCCGGCCCGGCAGCGGAACAGACAGGCACCCGGCGATTTGCTGCGACTGGGGCAAATAAAAGTGTGAGCAGCGTAGCTTCCAGCTTTCTTGTATGAGAATACCATAATTTATATATTCTGTCTATCTGCGTGGATATGGGGAAGTGTAAAACATAGAAGGAGCCTGCCTGCCATAGCCATTTTGCTCCAAATAGTACGCAAAAACGATACATAATATTGACAAATAGTAAAAATTAGGATACATTATGTGAAGCAGTTATGAATTGTCTGTTTCGTGATTCAGTGAGGTGTTCATCATGTCAATAAGACACCGTTTCTTCCTGACATTTTTCCTGCTGTTGGCATTCGGCCTCGTTTATAGTGCCCAGGCGCAAACCACGGTTCAGCGTCCAGACCAGTATTTCACGCTGGGCGTTTACCGCTGCGCGGCAGTTGACCGGATCGCAACGGCAGAGATCATGCAATTTGAGCGCTCAGCCAACGGTGTCGCATGGACGACCTCTACCGGAATCGTCTCCGGCGACATCGTCGGCACGGCCACGCTGGATCTGGTGGAATATGACAGCGCTGCCGATACGGTGTATAAAAGCAAGATCCATGTCACTGTCATCCCCCACGATAAATCTATCGACGTAAAGCTTGACCCGGCGGCAAACAGCCTGGCGGTCAAGAATCATGTGCAGCATGCCGGATATCAATTTCCTGTAGGCATGCAGTTCAGCGTCAAAATGATCTACACACAAAATGGTGTGCAGCTTCCCGTCAGCTATACCAGCAACCGGCCAAGCGTTGCCACCGTGGATCAGAACGGCACAGTCACCATGCGCAGCGCGGGAACGGTGGCGATCACTGTTTCCTGTGAAAACGCGGCGGAATCCCAGACCATGCCCATCATTGTCTATGATGAAAACAGCGGCGGTTCCGTGTACGCCCACTATGATCCGCAGGACAAGGCTCAAAAGCTGAACGTATATAAAAGTGCGGACATAAACAGCCCCGTGGTTGCAACGATAAAAGATGACGAGCCGTTTTTTGTGTTCTCCAAGAATACCTCCTGGTCCCGGGTGAGCATCAACGGCGTTGTGGGTTACGTGCAGTCAGGCTCGCTGAACTTTGCCGACAACCCCAACTGGCCCGTCTGGCCCACCCTGGAAGCCGGCGCCGCCGCGGACATCGATGCTGTTGACAAAGCCGTACATGACGCAGGCTGGCCGCTCTCCGGCACTCCGGCTCCCGATACGGCCACAGAAAAAACAATGGTCATACAGACAGGCAACAGCGGCAAGCTCCACCTGCGCAAGGCCCCCTCCTCCTCGGCCTCCTCCCTGGGCCTGTATGAAAACGGCACCCAGATAATTGTGCATCAAATCAGCGGGGAATGGGCCCAGGCCAGCGTAATGGGCAAGGCGGGATATATGATGGCGAAGTTCCTCGCCGCCGATGATGCCAATGCGCCGGAGGTTTCTCAGGAGCCGGCGCCCTCCGCTTCACCCGGGACTTCCGCCACGCCTGCTCCCGATTCGTTTGCCGCCGGCTCAACCCTGTATGTACAGACGGGCAACGAAGGGAAGCTGAACCTTAGGGCCAAGGCATCCTCCTCTGCTGCCACGGTGGACAGGTATGCAAATGGCACCCAGGTGGCTGTGCTCAGCGTTTCCGGCGCATGGGTGCGCGTACGGGTGAATAACAGAACAGGATACATGATGCAGCAGTATCTCTCATCGGACGCACCTGCCGCTGCAACAGCCACACCTGCGCCTTCTGCCACGCCCGCGCCTTCCGCCACGCCTGCATCTTCCGCCACGCCTGCACCTTCCGCCACATCTGCGCCTTCTGCCACGCCTGCGCCGCAAGATGAAGGCACAGCCACGCCGGCCCCCTCCGCCATACCCGCGCCCGATGAACCGTCCAACAGCAGCACGCTATATGTGAATACGGACAACGGCGGGAAACTGAACCTGCGTGCCAAAGCATCCTCCTCTGCCGCGACGGTGGATAGGTATGCTGTTGGCACACAGGTAACTGTGATCAGGGTTTCCGGGGACTGGGTATATGTGCGGGTGAACGGCAGAACGGGATACATGATGAAACGGCACCTGTCCGCCCAGGCCCCTCAGGCTGCGTCCTCCCCTGATGATGCCGCTCCGCCTTCGGACCAGGCCGCGCCTGAACCAGCCGGCGGCACGATGTATGTGAGAACCGAAAATGATGAAAAGCTCCATCTGCGCGCAAAGCCTTCCAAATC
>JAEWWY010000200.1 GCA_023458835.1 Bacillota bacterium | reverse complement strand
TGTACCGCCCTTTTGGATGTATGACCTGAACGGGAAAACAAATCCCTTTATGATGCAGCGGCTGGGTATCAACGCCGTGTTCAACGCCGGGGCGATTTACCTGGATGGCAGATTCCTTTTGGTGGCCCGGGTGGAGGGCGCGGACAGGAAAAGCTTCTTCGCCGTGGCGGAAAGCCAAAATGGGGTGGATGGGTTCAGGTTCTGGGATTATCCGGTGTGCCTGCCCGATACGTGCCCGGAGGAAACCAACGTCTATGATATGCGCCTGACGCAGCATGAGGATGGCTGGGTGTACGGCGTGTTTTGCTCGGAGAGCAAGGACAGGGAAAGCTCCGACCTGTCTTCGGCCGTGGCGGCGGCGGGCATTGTGCGCACCCGGGACTTGAAAACCTGGGAACGGCTGCAAAACCTTGTGACGCTGCGCTCGCCCCAGCAGCGGAACGTGGTGCTGCATCCGGAGCTTGTAAACGGGCAATACGCCTTTTACACCCGGCCCATGGACAGGTTCATTGAAACGGGTTCAGGCGGGGGCATCGGTTTCGGACTGTGCAAGGATATTTTGCATCCCGTCATCGATGAGGAGCGCATGACCAGCCTGCGCAGGTATCACACCATCACTGAGGCGAAAAACGGCGCCGGCGCGGTGCCCATCAAAACGGACCGGGGCTGGATCCATATCGCCCATGGGGTGCGCAATACAGCCGCGGGACTTCGGTACGTGATTTATGCTTTCGCTACGGCCCTTGACGATCCGGGACGGGTGATCGCCGAGCCTGGCGGGCTTCTCATAGGCCCGCTGGGTATGGAGCGGGTAGGGGATGTATCCAACGTGGCATTCACCAACGGCGCCATTGTTGGGAACGACGGGCGGGTGTACATTTACTATGCTTCCAGCGACACGCGGCTGCATGTGGCCACCACAACCCTTGACAGGCTTACCGATTACGTGTTCCATACGCCGCCGGATGCGCTGCGCAGCGCGGACTGCGTGAAGCAGCGGTGCGAGCTGATCCGCCGCAATCTGGAACTGCTTGGAGGCAGCAAGCGCGAAAGGTGATATTGTCCGGCCATTTGAGTCCAAAATCCGGGAAGGCGCTGCTTCCCCGGATTTTTTTCGTTCCGATTGCGGTATATGGACGAATGGTGAACAAATCGTGAATACTGGGTGCGGCACATTGACGTGGGGGTGACTATTGTAGTAGTATAACTGTGAAATCAGACTATTCAAATAGTCACGTTGAGGAGGAAACCATGAAAAAGATCCTGATGACCATGCTGGTATTCATTCTTTGCATGTCCATGCTGACGGCGGCCCAGGCATCGTCGGCCAGTGCCGTGTTCGCCCCGCCTAACGATGATGACAGCTTCCTTTCCATGGCATCTATGGGGGACACATTATATCTGTTGTCAGGCACAGGCCTTTACACCTTGCGGGCGGGAGATCAGGAGCCCTCCCTGTTGGGCACGATGCCGGAGGATTCGGGACAGCAGGGTGAGAACACAAGCTTTGCCATGGCCATGGGAGGCGGTGCGGTGATCATGCGCAGCGGCAGCGGGCCGGTTGACCACCTGCTGGCATGGGAGAACAAATTGTATGGCTTGGACAGCGTGGATGGCACCGTTTACTCGATGGAGGTCCAGGAGGGCAAGGTGGTTTTGACAAAAGCCCTGTCCCTGGATTGGCAGACCATGACCCAAAATCAGGGGGGCTTCAGCTTTCCGGCCATGATATCGGATATCGCTGCTGCGGACGGTTACGTATACCTGCTTAAATCCGGTATGGATGCCTCTGCCAATGAACTGCTGCGCTTTAACCTTTCGGATGGAAAGTTCATCAAATACGACGCTTCCCTGGTGGCGGGCTTCGCTCCGCATAAGCCGGGAAAAGCGCTCGTCATGCAATATTTGTCCCAACAGGACGCCATGGCGCGTACCGGCAAGCTGTGGCTGAATATACTGGACCTGAACACGGGCGAAGTCACAAAGGGGCTTGAGCTGCCCGTATCCATGGCGGAAGGCCTTGCATACGATGCTGCCTCCGATACCGCTGCCTTCTTTTGCGCAGGGGAGATTTACGCCGTGGATCAAATGGCTTCCTGCCGCCTGGCGGGCTATGCCCCTGCCGACTACCAGGGCATCATGTTCAGCAAGGCACAGATGCTGCCCGGCAATCTTTACGCGCTGAATGGAGAGCGGCTGTCTGTGCGTAGCATTGCTAAAGGCGAGGGCATGCCCAGGGCGCTGCGCATACAGAATGCTATGGAAATGAGCTATAAGGAATTTGCGGTAAAGCGTCCCGATATTCCGGTTGTGCTCAAGAATACGCCTTTTGAAAGCGCTGAAATGCTCATGCAGGATATGGCCGCAGGCTCAAGCGATCTGTACTGCCTTAGGATCGATGCGCTGGATTATCATTCGCTGCTGGAGAAGGGATATACCGCATCCCTTGCGGGGAGCGGGATGCTGCAGGATCAGGTGGACGCAATGTATCCGTTTTTGCGCAAGGAACTGTTCAGGGGCGAAGATCTGGCGGCCTTCCCGGTGAACCTGTCCGGGCAAACGCTGGGCTACAGCAAAAAGGCCTTGTCGGAGCTAAATCTGACGGAAGATGATCTGCCCCATACCTTTGCGGAGCTGATGGAGTTTATTACCAACTGGGACGCGGACTACGGCATGGATCATCCCTCCCTGGCGTTGTTCCAAAACGAATCGTATGGCGATGCCAGGCAAATATTCATGGGCTGGCTTATACAATACTACAGCGCTTATTACCAGAAGATAGGCGAGAACCTATCCTTTGAAACGCCCCTGATGGAAAAGCTGCTGACGGCTTTGGAGGCGGCAGACTTCTCCGCCATGAAAACGAAGGATGTGCAGGAGGCCATGGCGGGCACCGTCACATATGCCTTTTCAACGGCGGGGGAGGCGGACCGGCCTGCCACAGCCCTATTCACCATGTACCAGGAAGCGGTACTCAGCGAGTATGGCTTTATGATGAATGACTTCGCGCCCCTGCCGCTGCCGCTGGATGACGGGCTTGATCCCATCGTGCCCGCCTCCCTGACGGTATATGTAGTCAATCCCTATTCACCCAACCAGGATCTGGCCATAGCCTATCTGGAGCACTTTGCCATGAAGCGGTCACAGCTAAGCCTTGCCGCTATGTCTCCCGATTACAATGAGCCGGTCATCAGCACCCTGTACGAAACGCGAAAGGACGAGCAGGAAAAGGCGATAAGCGATATCAGGGCGCAGCTTAAGGCAGCGGCCGACGACAAGAAAAAGGAACTGGAGGTTTCGCTGAAGGCCGCGGAGGATCAGCTTGCCTTCCTGGAAAGCATCAAATGGCAGGTCAGCGCTGAGGATATCGCCGCCTATAGGGAACGGATCAATTGGCTGACGGTAAACAATATCAATCCTTTGACGCTGCTGGCCCAGGATCAGTCCATGGCTGCGCTGGCGGGCCGCTATACGGCGGGGCAGATAAGCGCGAGGGAATTGATGAAAGCGCTGGAACAGAAGCTGCAAATGATTTACCGGGAGGGGAAATAGGCAAGACACCCATTTCTTGACAGTTCGTGACGAGTGTGCTAGTATACCCTTGCCATATACAGCCGTTCGCAAAGAAGGGACCACGCATGGAAATCAAGCTGTTTGAATCGGAACTGAAGGTGATGGAGGTGTTGTGGCAGGCGGGGGACCAGCCGGCGGGCCAGATCGCCAAGGTATTGGCGGCGGATATCGGCTGGAACCGCAACACCACCTACACCGTAATCAAAAAATGCATCGAGAAGGGCGCGATCCGCCGCAGCGAGCCGAACTTTATATGCCATGCGCTGATCGGCCGGGAGGAAGTGCAGCGCAAAGAAGCGGAAGAATTGAAAAACAGGATGTTTGCCGGCTCTACCGACCAGATGTTTGCGGCCATGGTGGGCGGAAAGAAGCTTGACCGTGAAGAGATCGCGCGGCTGCGCCGGCTGATAGAGGAGCTGGATCAATGAGTTTGCTGGAAATGAGCCTGATGGGCGGCGCCATGGTCCTATGCATCCTGCTCCTGCGGCGCTTGACCCGGGGGCGGCTGCCGGAAGGCCTGCTTTCCGCCATGTGGACGGCGGTCATCCTCCGATTGCTGGTGCCCGTAGAAATCCCCTCCGCGCTGAGCATTGCGGGGCTTATAAAGCAAGCCGGGCAGGTGACAGCCATGACATTGTCTGCCCGGCCTGTATCAAACCCTGTATCGGTGCCGCCGCTTGCTTTGGCTTGGCTGTACGGTGCGGCGTTTTGCGGGATTTTTTTCCTGATCATAGGCATCCGGCAGCGGCGCGCGCTGAGGATGGCCCTGCCCGCATCCATGACGCGGGAGCTTAAGGAGGCGCTGGCCGGGCAGCGCCTCCTACGGGCGGTCGCCGTATTCACATCCGACAGGATAGCCACCCCGCTGACCTATGGGATCATAAAACCCAGGATCGTGCTGCCCAGCCATGTGGAGCTTACCGGGGATCAACTCACCTTCGTCATGGCCCATGAATGCAGCCATATCCGAAGGCATGATGCGCTGAAAAAGCTTATCCTTCTGGCGGCCGTATGCCTGCATTGGTTCAATCCCCTGATCTGGCTTATGGCGGCTGTGTGCAGGCGGGATATGGAACTGAACTGCGACCGCCAGGTTTTGAAAACATACGGCCCTCAAATGCGCGCCGCCTATGCCAGGACGCTTCTTGGCCTGGAGGAGCGCAAGCGCTTTTCCGGCGTATTGATGGAATGCTTCAGCATCAGCCCGCTGGAGGAACGCATCCGCTCCATTATGATGGGCAGAAAGACCACCATGGCAGGCGTGCTGGCAACAGTAATAGTATTTGTCTGTGCATCCGCTGTATTTGCCACATCGCCCGGGGCGCAGGCGACTATCACTGCATATACCGTTTGGATTTCTTCCGCGCCCCTTGCCGCTTATGACGTACGGGAAATGCAGGCCACGGGGATTGCCGTCTACGCATGGGATGGCAATGTGCTGACGGCCGGGCAGCCGGGAATAAGCATATCGGTGCCTGATGCTGAATTGACGGATCAGGTCACCGCCGGAACGTTTGCGAAAACCGCCTCCGTCTCGGTAGGATATGGAAGCGCGGCGGTTGTATCGGATGAGTATGCGGCCGTTCCCGCCCTTCCGGTACCTGTTTACAGCATGACTTATACCATCCAGGACGGCGGCATATGACCTTGATCCTCTATCCATGCGTGTTGCCCGCATAAACGGAATATTCTTTTACAAATCCGTCAGAACAATAGACGCTCAAAACGCGTCTGATAGCGTGGCAGCCTTTTCTAAGGAAGGTAAGGCAAATTTGGTGGCTGCCGGAAATGTGGAGGAGGAACCAATGAAGAAGGCAACCGGGCTATTTTGCTTTTTGCTGATACTGGTCTTAGCCGCCGGTGCGCTGGCTGCGCCGGGCGATGCGGTGCTTTTTACCGAGGGGCAGCGCACGCAGATGGGGATCCAAGTGTATTCCAGCCCCTCTATGGCCACGGTGGGAGACACCGTGTATACCCTGTGGGGCGCTGAAATCTATGCCTATAAGGCAGGACAGGAAAATCCTGCAAAGGTGGCTTCCGGTTTGGAGCCGGGATACTACGCCAATTACGAGGAAGCTGTGGCAGCGGTAGGCGGCAACGCGGATACGCTGCTTGCAAGCCTTGTCAGCGACGGGACAACGTTGTATGGCCTGAACCGCTTGAATGGCAAACTGTTTCCGCTCACCTTCCAGGATGGAAAAGCGGTGCCGGGCACCCCGGTGCAGCTTGACTGGACCAACATGGAAGGCAAGCAGGATACCTATACGTACATAAGGGACGTATACCGCATGCACATCATGGGGAATAAGCTGTATGCCATGATCCGCAACAATGAGGATTGGAACAGGCCGGAATTTGCGGCCTTTGACATGGCTACAGGCTTAAAGCAGGTATTCGATGCTCCCTTTGTGCAGGACATAGCACCTTACAAGGATGGAAAGCTTCTTGTGAAGGTCTATGATATGGAAAAGGCCTACCAGGAAGGACAAAGGGAACCTTTAAAGCCCACCGTGGCGGTGTTTGATCCGGCGGACGGCAGCCTCAGGGAAGCCGGGTCCTTTGGCGATGCGAATGTATCCGGGATGGTTTACCAACCGGAGACGGATACGCTGTACTATACCACCAGCAGCAAGCTCATGGCCATGAAAGCATTGGGCACCGCTACCCAGGCGGCCTTTATGCCGATGGACTATGCCGATGATACGGCATCTGCCGCGATGCTGCCCGGCGGCCTGTATGCCATCAATACATGGTACGGCCTGATCGTGCGCAATACCGACCCTCAGTATTTGCCCACCAGCACGCTGGCTGTTTATGGCGGGTGGACGGATCAGGCCACCATGGCCTTTTCATTGGAATATCCCCAGGTGCCCGTCACCTTTAATACCGACGTATATTTTGAGGATGCCCAGGCGCTGGCCCAAGCTATGGTCTCGGGCGATAACTCCTTTGACATCTACTTCTTCGATATCAGCTACCAGGACTTCAGCGGCTTGATGGAAAAAGGGTATTGCATGGATTTGTCGGGTTCACCGGAGCTTTCGGCGGAGCTTGCCAAAATATATCCTTTCCTGCAAAGCGCCGTTCAAAAGGATGGAAAGTTCTATGCATTGCCTACCATGATGTACGGAAACGGCCTGAGCATCTCCCCCAAAACGTGGGAGGAGAACGGCCTGACCGACAGGATTCCCAAAAGCTATTTGGAACTGATCGATTTCATGAACTGGTGGGTGGATGAAGGGCAGAACCAGTATCCCGATGTGCAATTGATGCAGGGTGCCTGGGATTATGGCGAAACCATGTTCCGGATGGCGCTGGACCTGTATGTTCATCAGAGCCAGGCGAAAAATGAGCAGCTTTCCTTTGATACACCCTTGTTCCGCAAGGTCATGGGGGCTTTGGAAGGCCTGAAAACACAAGAATTGAACGAAATGCTCCCGGGCGAAATGGATATGCCCGGCATAGCGGCCACAAGGCAGAAGATGGCGATGGCGGCCGGCAGCCGCTTCGGCCTCGGCGATGCGCTGTTCATGAATTACGGAGACTGGCTGAACGTGCAGGGCGGCAAAAGCAGCCTTCAGTACTCGAAGCCTTTGATGCTGCCCTTGAAGGAAGGCGAGACCGTTCATATCCCTGTGTACGTGCAGGGGCTGTTCATCAACCCAAACACGAAGAACCCCGAGATGGCTTTGAAGTATGTGGAAAACGCGCTCAGGCATATGGACCCTGCACAGCACATCATGATGTTCCCCGACGATAATGAGCCTGTGCCCCAGCCGAACTTCGAACTGACTGTTCAGCAGTGGAACGACGAGCTGGAAAAGGCGAAAAAGCGTCTGGAGACTGCCAAGCCGGAAGAAAAAAAGGACATGGAGACCTTGGTCCAGTCCTACGAGGACCTTCTTGCCAACAAGGACCTGTACTATTGGCAGGTGGCGGCGGAGAACATCACCCAGTACCGGGAAGTGGCGCCGCTATGCTATGCGGCCATGCCCAATGTATTGGATTACCGCGCCAAGGATGGCACGTCTGAAATCATGACGCTGGTGGACCGCTATCGCCAGAAGCAGATGTCCCTGGACCGGTTCATTCAGGAAGTGGATCAGAAGATCCGCATGATCACGCTGGAGAGGCGGTAGGTTTCGTATAGCGCCGGCCGCGCCCCTTACGTAAACGGGGTGCGCGGGCCGCCGAAGGAAGGGGGAACAAGCGATTATGTTTGTCTGCGCATCCGCTGTGTTTGCTACACCGCCCAAGGCGCAGGCGGCTGTCTTTGACAAATGTTTTACAAATGCACGGGAACAATTGCCTTCCAGAAAGCGTCTGATAACATGGCAGCCCTTTCCAAAGGGATAGGAAGGGAATCAGAAATCGCGGAAATAGGGAGGAGCAACCAATGAAGAAGACAGCCGCGTTATTATGCTTTTTGACAATCCTGGTTATTGCGGCGGGTGCGCTGGCCGCACCGGGAGATGCAATGCTTTTTACCGAGGAGCAGCGCAATGAGCTGGGGATTGAGATATATTCCTCGCCCACCCTGGCAGCGGTAGGGGAAACACTGTATACATTGTGGGGCACTGAAATCTACTCCTGGCAGCCCGGCCAGGAACAGCCCGCGAAGGTAGCTTCCGGCCTGGAAGCCGGCTACTATGCCACCTATGAGGAAGCCGTGGCACAGATAGGCGACAAGGCGGATACGGTGATCACCGGCCTGGCCGGCGAAGGGAATACGCTGTATGGCCTGAACCGTTTGAATGGCAAACTGTTTCCCCTGACCTTCCAGGATGGAAAAGCGGTATTGGGTACCCCGATGCAATTGGACTGGTCCAATATGGAACAGACCCAGGACAGCTATACATACATGCGGGATGTGTACCGCCTGTGCATTGCGGGAGGCAAGCTCTTTGCCATGATCCGCAACGATCAGGACTACTATAAGCCGGAATTCGCATCCTTTGATCTTCAGACAGGCGCGAAGCAGGTTATCAATGCACCCTTCGTGCAGGATATGACGCCTTATAAGGATGGAAAGCTTCTGGTAAAGGTCTATGATATGGAAAACGCCTATAAGGAGGGCCGGAGGGAGCCTTCAAAGCCCACCGTGGCGATATTCGATCCGGCGGATGGCAGTCTGAAAGAGGCCGGCAGCTTTGGCGACGCGAACGTGTTCGGGATCGCTTATGAACCGGAAACGGATACGCTGTATTATACCACCATCAGCAAGCTGATGGCCATGAAGGCGCTGGGCGCCGCCACCCAAGCGGCCTTTTTGCCGGTGGATTATGCCGACGAATCGCCCGCGGCGATGCTGCCGGGCGGCTTGTATGCCATCCATACCTGGAACGGCCTGATCGTGCGCAATACCGACCCGCAATATATGCCTACCAGCTCGCTGTCCATTTATGGCGGATATATGGACAATGCCGCCATGTCCTTTTCCGTAAAATATCCTCAGGCACCCGTGACCTTTAACCAAAGCGTATATTTTGAAAACACGCAGGCGCTGGCCCAGGCCATGGTTTCCGGTGACAATTCCTTCGATATCTATAATTATGACATCAGCTATCAGGATTTCAACGGTCTGATGGAAAAAGGGTATTGCATGGATTTGTCATCTTCCCCGATGATTGCAACGGAGCTTGCGAAAATATATCCTTTCCTTCAAAGCGCCATCCAGCGGGACGGCAAGTTTTATGCCCTGCCTATAAACATGTACGGCTACGGCCTGAGCATTTCGCCCAAAGCATGGGAGGCCAACGGTCTTACCGACAGGATTCCCAAGGATTTCATGGAGCTGATCGATTTCATGAACTGGTGGGTGGAGGAAGGCCAAAGCAAGTATCCCAATGCGCAGTTGATGCAGGATGTGTCGGATTACGGCGAAACCATGTTCCAACTGGCAATGGATCTGTACGTTCACCAAAGCCAGGCGAAAAATGAGGAGCTATCCTTTAATACGCCTTTGTTCCGCAAGATCATGGGGATCTTGGAAAAGCTGAACGTAAAAGAATTGAACGAAATGCTGCCCTCTGATTTTGATGATGCCATGGTCGCAATGAGAATGGCCAGCGGAGAGGGTGAAGCCCTGTTCATGAATTACGGCGACTGGCTGAATGTGCAGGGCGGCAAAAGCAGCCTGGAATATTCAAGGCCCCTGATGCTGCCCCTGGAAGAGGGAGAATCCTTCCATATCCCGGTGTATGTGCAGGTGCTGTTCATTAACCCCAACACCAAGAATCCGGATATGGCGCTCAAGTACATCGAAAACGCACTGGAGAGCATGGACCCGGCCCAGCACATCATGATGTTCCCCGATGACAACGAGCCTGTGCCCCAGCGGAACTTTGACAAAACGCTGGAACGGTGGAACGAGGAGTTGGAGAAGCTGAAAAAGCAATTGGAGACTGCCAAGCCGGAGGAAAAAAAGGATATCGAAACCATGATGAAGTCCTATGAGGAGATTATTGCCAACAAGGATCTGTACGCCTGGCAGGTGGCGGCGGAGAATATTGCCCAGTACCGGGAGGTTGCGCCGCAATGCTATGTGGCCGTGCCCAACGTGCTGGACTACCGCACCAAGGAAGGCACGTCGGAGGTCATGACGCTGGTGGACCGCTACCGCCAGAAGCAGATGTCCCTGGACCAGTTCATTGCGGAAGCGGATAAGAAAATCCGCATGATCCTGTTGGAAAGGCAATAAGTACCATCAAAGGCCGGCAGCGCTCCGGGAGAAATGACCCGGGCGCGCCGGCTGCCAAAGGAAGGGAGGAACAAGCGATTGTTCCGGCGGAAAAAAAGCGTCTGGCTGTTTTTGCTGCCCGGCTTACTCGGATTGACGGCCTTTTATCTGGCCCCGTTTATCGGGGGCATTTATTACAGCCTGACGGACGGCTCCTTCAAAAGCAATTTCGTATGGTTCCAGAATTACAAGGAAATATGGCAGAATGAAATGTTCCGGGTGGGGCTGAAAAACACCATGGAGCTGTCGCTGCTGTGTGCGCCTGTGATCTGGCTCATGTCGTTTGTGCTGGCCGCCATGCTCAGAACGCTCAGGCAAAGGGGGGCATTCTTCCGCAACGCGCTGCTGCTGCCCTACCTGATGCCCTCTTCGGCGCTGCTGCTCATATGGCTGCTGATGTTCGACTACGGCGGCGTCATGAACCGCATCCTGGTGGGGCTGGGGATAAGCCGTGTGCTGTGGCTGGAGGGCGGCGCCCTCCGGGTGCCTGTGGTTTTGCTCTACATTTGGAAGAACCTTGGCTTCTCCGTGGTGATCTTTGCCGCGGCGCTTCAAACCGTGCCGGAAGCGTACTATGAGTATGCCAGCCTGGAAGGAGCCAACGCCTTTCAGCGGGAGACAAAGATCACGCTGCCGCTGCTGATCCCCACGGCCTTCCTGGTGTTCATGCTGGCCTGGGTGAATGCCTTCAAGATTTTCAAGGAGGTATACTTCATCGGCGGGGCGTATCCCGACGATACGGTGTATACGCTCCAGCATTTTATGAACAACAAGTTCATGCGCCTGGATTACCAGGATGTGACTACCGCCGCCTACAGCTTTGCCATCATCGTGTTCATACTGTTCGGCATGATGTATTTGACCAAAGCCGTGCGCTCGCCCAATCAGGTGTAGGGGAGGAGAGATGCCATGCAAACGCAGACCACTTACGTAAAGCCGGCGGCACGCGCCCTACACCACCGCAGGCGGCTGCATTTGGGGCGGGCAATATCCGTTTTGCTCCTGTCGGCCATTGCGGTATTGATCCTGATCCCCATCTTTTTTACATTCCTGTACTCCTTCTTCCCCAAGGGGGAGATGGACGCATATTTGAAGCTTCGGGGCAACTATGATGAAACCAAGTGGCTGGATGTGCTCATCTCCCCGGCCATGGCTTCCATACGGCAGTATTACAAGATACTGATCGAGGAGCCCCAGTACCTGAAGCTGTTTGTGAACTCCGCCAAGTACACCGCGGCCATTTTGCTTGGCCAGGCCGCCGTGATCCCGATGATGGCCTATGCCCTGAGCCGCTTCCATTTCAAGGGCCGGGATGCGCTGTTCTTCGGCATATTGATGCTGATGGTGCTGCCCTTTCAGGTGACGATGGCGCCCAGCGTGATCACCCTGCGCTGGATGGGGCTGATGGAAACGCCTTGGGCGGTGATATTGCCCATGCTGTTTTCTCCCTTCTACATCTTCCTTTTGCGCCAGTACATGATCAGCCTGCCCGGCGAATTGCTGGAGGCGGGGATGATGGACGGGGCCGGCACCTTCCGCTGCTATGCCCATGTGGTGATACCCGTCTGCCGGCCCATCCTGGGCGCGGCCGCGGCCCTGTCCTTTGCGGATTGCTGGAATATGGTGGAACAGCCGCTGGTGTACCTGAGCAACAGAACGGCGGATCAGCCCCTGTCGGTGATGTTCAACCAACTGAGCGTCGAAGGGGCGGATGTGGCCTTTGCCGGCGCGGCGCTGTACATTCTTCCGGCGCTGTTCATCTATTTTTACTTCCAGGAAGACATACTGCTGGGCGTGGCGCTCAGCGAGCTGAAATAGCGGGAGAGGAGCTACTTGGGTTATGAAGCTGAAAAGGATCGCGCTGAAAGGCCTTGTCATTCTTGCGGTGACGGTGGCGCTGTGCATGTTCTTTGCCAAAACGGTCATGACCATCACCACCCCCAAGATTAAAATCGTGCAGGCCAGCCGCGGAAGGCTGGAGCAGAAGATTACGCTGAATGCGAAGGTGTACTTTCCCGAGACAACGGACCATATCATCAGCGATGCGGCCAAAAGCAATATCGTGGTGGATAAGGTATACGTGCGCCCGGGTCACCATGTGAAGGCGGGGGAAACGCTGTTTCTCGCTACCCTGCCGGACTTTGAAAAAGACTGGAAGGAGCTTAAGGATAAATACGACGAGAAGGCAAAAGGGCTGATGGACAAGGATATCGAAAACCGCAGCGCCTCCAGAACCAGCGGGCAAAACGATATGTATGACGACGTGATGGAGAAGCAGACCGCGCTGGTGACGGCGGAGCATAATGCCCGCACCCTGGCGCTGCGCCAGGGCATTGCCCTTGGGGCGGATATCGCGGCATGGCCGGAGCAGGCCGCCGGGAAGGACGAATTGACGCAGGCGGTAACGGCGGTCCAGGCTGCCAAGACAGCCTACGATGAAGTATATGATGCCTTTTTCAAGTCCTTCAACAGCGCAAAGACAAGGGTCAGAAGCTCCACCTTCAAGTATATCAACGAGCGCAACGCGCTTTTGAAGGAGCTGAACACCATATCCGACGACATGGTGGCATTGGCGGGCCGCAAGGACACGCTGACCACGATCACCGCACCCCATGACGGATATGTTGAATCCATAGATGTGAAAAACGGCGAGACGTATGATGGAAAGAAGAAAGCTTTCACCCTGAGCCAGGAGAATGTCGCGCCGGTCTTGCGGGCGGACATCACTACCCTGAACAAGCCCATCGCGGATGGGACCAGGGTGGATGTGGCGGGGGATTACGGCTCCGAACGGACCTCGGTGGAAAAGACCGTGCTGGAAGGCGACGGGAAAAAGTATGTGTACATTACGCTGACAGATAACATTATCTCTATCAAGGGCGGCATTACCCGCATGGTCACCGACGGCAATACCGAAGTAAAGGTCACCTACAGGGCCAAGGAATCCGCCACGTTGATGCCTGCCAGCGCCGTGCGCAACGAGGCCGAAGGTCAGGATTATGTGTACCGCATCGAGCGCAGTTGGGGCGGCTTCCTGGGTTCCAGCTCCATGAAGGTGGTCAAGTACCCTGTTAACGTATTGGAGCGGGGCGACACCGTGGTATCCATCCAGCAGGAGATGGATTATCAGGAGATTGCCGATGGGGAAGACCGGGCGCTGACCGATGGCGGCACCGTGATGCAATACATCGATTGAGCTGCCGGAAGGAGACGCCATGAAGGAAAAGAAATTACGGGGCTTTCTGGCGCTTTTTGTCTGCGCCGCCGTGCTCATATTGTCGGCCTTTCAGATAAACGCCGTGGGCCGTGATCTGCAGTATTTGATTCCTGCCCCGCAGATGGAGCCAGATAACCGGCAGCAGGACCAGCAGGACCAGCAACAGGAGGATCAGGAGAGTACGCCGGCCCCCAAGCCCAACCAGGCTGCGCTGACCCTGTGGGACAACCTGAAAACCGCGGCCGGGAGCTGGAATGGCATCATGGAAGCATATACCATGAACGGCATCCTGGAGAAAGCCAGCATGACCGGTGATACGAACGAAACGAAGCAGGCCAGGCTCACCGCCCTGAACGAGAACGCATTCAAGCTGCAGCCCCAATATCTGCACTTTGGACGGCTGTTCTACCCGGAAGAGCTGAAAAGGGGCGCGGACGTCATTCTCCTGGATGAGAAGCTTGCTTTGGCGCTTTTCAAAATTGCCCAGCCCATCGGCCGTACGGTGACCATCTCCGATATAAAGTTTACGGTGGTCGGTATTTTAAGGCATACAAAAGCGGTGGGCGACAGTGAGGATTATGGCGCATATGTCCCGCTTCAGTATTTATGGGACAAGGAGATACAGTTGCAGGCCTTGCAGGTGACGGCCCGGCCCATCCCCGGCGCGGGGGCGCGGTCCACCTTTGCCACGGCCATGGAAAGCTGGAAAGCGGGCGGAACGCTCATTGACCTGGGCAAGGAGGCCATGGGGGCCATGCTGCCCGTCCGGGTGCTGCTGTTCTTTACCGGCGCGGCGGTGTTCTTCCGGCTGCTTTCCATCTGGAACGGCCAATTCAAACGCTTTTTTGCCGATTACCGCCAGCGGCTTTCCAGGGAATACGCGGTCAGGCTGATGCCCCGCCTCACCCTTGGGATTCTGGCGCTGGCCGCAGGGTATGGCGTGCTGGTATTCATGATCTCCTGGCTGATCACGTATCTGGTGGAGCCTGTGTATACCTTCACCGAATGGGTGCCGGCCATCCTGGTGGAATGGAAGGACATCCAAATTGCCTTCTGGCGGGTATGGCAAAGTGCCGCCCGGCTGCAGGAGTTTAAAAGCCCGGAACTGAACTGTATCCGCTTCTATGGCATGCTGACGGCCTGGTTCAGCGCCGGGACCGCTGTGGCATTGACGGTGATGTGGGTCAGGTGGTGGGCAGTACGGAAGCAGGCGCAGGTACCTGATAAGGCCAGGAGCAACGCAGGCATTGACCTCGCCTCATGAGCGGCTGAGCCGCATGCTGCCGGCGCTTGCGGCGAAAGCAAGCCCCCGAACGATTGGCTGCATGCGGATTGCTCCGATTTTTCCAAGGATACAGGCCTCAACGCAATAATGATCTGGAATGCCATCAATCAACCATCTGCCTATATGGTCCGGCACATTTGCATCTGCTTTCAAGGCAGCATAAAAAAGACGGCCGCTCCCGCATCTGCGGGGGCGGCCTTGTCGCATGGTTCAGGTCAACTGCTCCAGGTATTCTTCCAGGCACCAGGCATGGTCCCGCATAAGGGTGCTGTGGGGGAGCCCCACGTAGCGGATGTGCCAGGGTTCCGCGATGTAGCCGGTGATTTTTTCCTTGTCTTCCTCGTAGCGGATGATGAAGCCGTAATCCCAGCAATGGGCGGCCAGCCAAAGCGATTGCGGCGTGCCCTTGAAGGTGGTGCCGGGCACGGTAATGTCAAAAGCCAGGCCGGTATGGTGCTCGCTGGCCCCGGGATCGGCCACGGTGAGGCGGGTGGCGGAAATGGCGCTTTCGCGCTTCCTTCCCTCCGCGAGATAGGCGGATACTTTTTCATCAAACAACTGCTTTTGATACGCTACGGAACGGTATCCCGCGCTCACCTGCCAGACGGTGATCCCATCCTTGTGGGCGGCTCGAAGCATGGTGACCAAGGCATCCACAGCTTCTTTTTCCCCTTGGATTTCGTTGCCCTTGATGGTGACGATATCGCTGGGGCATTCCTTTGCCATGTTTACCAACTGGCGGGGCTTAAAATCTTCCGGGATAAGGTTTTGCCTGTTTACAAGCATCGGCCGGCCGGCTGCGATGGAACTGGGATCGGGCGTAGGCGCGGGCGGAGGGGTTGGTGTGACGACGATGCGCTGGGCCTGGTCGGAATACACCAGTTCCTTGGTGGCCGGGCCTACGATCCCGTCGGCTTCCAGCCCGTGCTGCGCCTGGAAGAGCGTGACGGCAGCCTTGGTGCCGTTGCCGAACTGCCCGTCCACCTCACCGTCATAAAAGCCCAGTTCCTTCAAACGTGATTGCAGCTTCTCCACTTCCTCGCCCTTGGCACCGTTGCGGAGCATTTGCTCGGTGGGCGTTGGCGTTGGCTGGCTGGGGTCCTGGGTGATCAATTGTATGAGCCCGGCGGATGGGGCGGGAGTGGGCGTCAGGCGCATTTCCTCCGCCGTGTGCCCGGACAATGCCGCCACATTGGCACCCAGCCAGCCGACGGCTATCAATAGTATGCAAAGCAGCACATAGCCGGTGATTTGAGGTATATTCCGCCTTTTTTTCCGCCTGTCGCTGCGCATGCTGCCTCCCAAATTTTTCAATAATATCAGTATACCATTATATAACGATCCAGGCAAGGGACTCTATCCCTCGCATTGTGCTCAAAGCTTTACAGCCAAGGCGCTGCCTGCGACTCAGGATCCCCGCCCCCGCCCTCCGCACGAAACAAACAAATGAACCGGCGCAGGCGGGCGATTGATAATCGCCCCTACGACGTCATGTGTTTGTTGATTTTTCCTCCGGTTCGCGCATGCTCCGGTAGTGAAGCCAATAAACAAACTGCACCGTAGGAACGATTATCAACCGCCCGCATAGCAGCGGCTATCGATAGCCAGGAAGAGAGCATACCCATCTGACAGCCATCCCGTTAACGCTTTCAACATCTCCTTAAATAACAGCGCAAGCAAAAGGGACGGCTATTAAACCGCCCCTCATGCTCAGACAACAGTAAAAGATCATGCTCTCTTTATTATTTCTCTATAGGGTATTCCAAAGGGATGCATTCCGGCTGGCTCAATCGGCATGCTAACCCGCTATCGCTCGCACCGCTTGTTTCGCCAGCCTCTTTCGCATGGGGACGGCGCCCCCATCGTAACCTTATACCACGCCTTGGGCCAGCATGGCCTCGGCTACCTTGAGGAAGCCGGCGATATTGGCGCCGGCGATATAATTGCCTGCCATGCCATAGGTTTCCGCTGCCGCGGCGGATTTTTGAAAGATGTTTTTCATGATGTTGTAGAGCTTGGCATCCACCTCTTCAAAGGTCCAGCTAAGGCGCAGGCTATTTTGGCTCATTTCCAGGGCGCTTACGGCTACGCCGCCGGCATTGGCCGCCTTGCCGGGTGCGAAAAGCACGCCGTTTTGCTGAAAGATGTGGGCGGCTTCCAGTGTGGAAGGCATGTTGGCGCCTTCGGCTACAGCGATGACGCCGTTTTTGATAAGTGACCGGGCACCCTCCGCATCCAGCTCGTTTTGTGTGGCACAGGGGAGCGCGATCTGGACTGGCACTGCCCAAATGCCGCGGAAGCCGGGGGTATAGACGGCATGGGGCACGCTTGCGGCATATTCCCGGATGCGCCCGCGCCGCACTTCCTTGATCTCCTGCACCAGCGCAAGGTCAACGCCCTTCTCGTCCACGATATATCCTTCGGAATCGCTCATGGCCACCACCAGGCCACCCATCTCCGTGATTTTCTTTGCGGTGTAGATCGCCACGTTGCCGGAGCCGGAGACGGCCACCCGCTTGCCCTGGATATCATGGCCATGATGGCGCATCATTTCCTGGGTCAGGTAGCACAGGCCATAACCCGTAGCCTCGGTACGGCCCAGGCTGCCGCCATAATGCAAGCCTTTGCCGGTGAGCACGCCTTCGTAGAGGCCTGTTAAGCGCTTGTACTGGCCGAACATGTACCCGATCTCCCGGCCGCCTACGCCGATATCCCCGGCGGGAACGTCGATATTCTGGCCGATATGGCGGTACAGCTCCGTCATGAAGCTCTGGCAAAAGCGCATGACCTCGTTATCGCTCTTGCCCTTGGGGTCAAAGTCGCTGCCGCCCTTGCCGCCGCCGATGGGCAGACCCGTCAAGCTATTCTTAAAGGTTTGCTCGAAGCCCAGAAATTTGATAATGGAAAGATTCACGCTGGGATGCAGCCGGAGCCCGCCCTTGACGGGGCCGATGGCACTGCTGAACTGAACGCGGTAGCCCCTGTTCACCTGCACGCGGCCGGCGTCGTCGATCCATGGCACGCGAAAGAGGATGGTACGCTCCGGCTCAACCAGCCGTTCCAGAAGCCCGGCGCGTTCGTATTCGGGATGGCGCTGGATCACCGGGTCGAGGGTAGTCAGAATCTCCTGGGCGGCTTGAAGAAATTCCGGTTCATGGGCATTGCGCCTTTGAAGCTCCGTCAGGATCCCCAGGGCATAACTGGGCACAAAAGAGCGCTGCTTTCATTGGTGGAGGGGCGCAACAAAACCAAGACCGCTGCGCCTTTGAGACGGCCCGATGCGGGTCCGCCAGACTGTTCACATTGTACAGGAGGCGCTATCGCGTTTCAAGATATCCCTTGGATTTCTTCTGTTTTCTTTTTGTCATGCTTCGTTGACGCTTGTAAGTATGAAAGGTATAATAGGGAAAATGGCCTGGCGGGAGGATGCATGAAAGCGATCTTTGTCGGTATTGCGGGCGGCAGCGTCCAAAGATGCCTTGACGCCGTGAAGGATGCGGTAAAAAAGGCGGAGCGGCCCGACCGCCTTGCCTTTGGTGTTTGCCCGGAAGAAAATGCTGATCCAACCCCCTTTTTTCAGGCAGCCAAATCCGCCGCATTCCGGCTGATGCCAGGGGAGGGGCTTGCGTTAAAAGCCGCCTGGCAGACGGTTTACGGCTTATATGGCGGCCAGGAGTACGCATTGCAGATTACGCCTGAAGCCGTTTTCCTGAACGACTGGGATAGGCTGCTGCTGGCCTCCATCGCCGAGGCGGAGGGAGAAAAGCCCCTGCTCACAAGCGTGCTGTCGCCGGATGCGATTCCAAGAGTAGTGGCGGTGAAAGGCTTTGGCAGGGAGGGGGAGCTTCAAGCTGCGCCCGGCATGAAGGTGCTGTACGCCCTTCGCCCGCCCCGGACGTTTTTCCTTTCTCCCGATTTTGTATTCGGGGCAGGGGAATGGATGCGCAAAGCAAGGGAGGACGTTTGGGATGGCACAGGCGTATTATCCCTTACGCTGCCTGCTTTTGCAGGCGGATTTACGGCTTTTGCCCCGCATGTGAGGGCGGCAGGCAGCTTGGTTCCTGCCGCATGTATGGAGGAACGTATTCCGGCGGGGGATTGGGATTCCATCCTGCCGGAGTTTGAGGAAGAAGGGGATATCCTTTTTGACAGGCGGGAGGCGGGCTTAAAAGCACGCTTGGGCATCTATACTTCAAACGGACGCTATCCCGTGCAGCTTCCGCTGGCGGACGGGCTGCGGCAGTTCATCCGCAGGCGGCGGGAAACGCCTATCGCCCGGGTCATGCTGGCAACGGCCCTGGGCAGGCATGTACCACGCCTTCCTATGGATGTCCATTTGACGCTGTTTGAGAATCTGGCGGAACTGAAACGCCTGTCCCTGTGCTGCTATTGCCCGCCGGAGCAGGCAAGGCGGCTGCAGAAGATATTGCCCAATACCTATGCGCGGCAAGAGGAACCGGGGCTGCTCTCCTACGACAGCGAAGATACATTTTTGCGCAGCAAGCTTTATTTTATTGCCGAGGCCGCGTATCAGTTTTCCTCCCACACCCATTATGGCTGGATCGACATGGAGTATATCAAGCATCCTGTCTATCCCTCTGCCGTGTTCCTGTGGGATAGGCTGACGGATGACAAGATCCACCTGGCACAGGTGGATGGGAAAATGGATACAGGGCTTGTGGTGGTGCCCAAAGGGAAGATCGACTGGCTGTTGCAAACGGCATCGGTGCTGAACCCTGCCCCGGAGATGGGGGAAGGGGATGCGGGCCTTTTCAGATGCCTTGCGGAAACCTATCCGGATGCGTTTACACTGCATCCCATGAAGAGAAAGCACATGCTGCTTTCCCTGTGCCAGCCTTTCATTTGCGGAGGGATGCTGTATGATGCCTAAGAAGGTTTCCGCCTCCCGCACCGAACAGGTGCATATCGTGCTGCCGGAGGATATCAACGGTTACAACCGCCTGTTTGGCGGCAGGCTGATGGCCTGGATCGACGTGGTGGCCGCCGTGGTAGCCCGCCGCCACAGCGGCCGGGAGGTTACAACCGCCTGCGTAGACCGGCTGGAATTCCAGGCGGCGGCCCATTTGAACACCACCATCGTGCTGACGGGCTGTGTTACCTATGTGGGCCATACCAGCATGGAGGTGCGGGTGGACACATTCGCCGAGGATCTCAATGGCCGAAGACAGCGGGTGAACAGGGCATACCTGGTGATGGTGGCGCTGGATGAAAATCAAAAACCCGCCCCCGTACCGCCCCTTGAACTGGAAACAGACAAGGAGCGCAGGGAGTGGGAAGGCGGCATCCGCCGCAGCGAGCTGAGGAAGATGCGCAGCGAGGAAAAATTTTGAGCCCAGCCGCCTAAACGCCTGGCGGATGAACGGATGCGCCTGTGTGTTTATGATGCGGGCATGCGGCCATACAGCATCAGGCATATGCATGCCGCCAGAAGAAAAAGGCCGCCTATAATCACCAGAAAGCCATATGTGCCCGGCTTTGCATGCTTTTTTTGCCGGTAATCCGCAAAGGATTCCCTGCGGCGCGGCGTTCCCAGGCCCGGAATGAAAAGACGGAGGAGGGAGCCGGAGGCATAGGTCAGCACATCAAAGATGCCGTTGTTGCTGATCATCACCAGCAGCCCGATACCGCTTATCAGTACACCCGCCAGAAAAAAACCGTCGCACAGCGTGCGCAGGATGCGGCTGGGCTCCGTCATCTGAAATACATTTTTCGATGCGCATACGCCCAGTACCACAACGGCGCCCAAAAGAAACGTGATCAGGAACCGTAAATGCCGCTTCATGCCAGTTCCCTTTTATACTGTTCATACTCTGCCTGGTTGCAAAGCACATAATGGCCAGGCGCGATTTCCCGCATGGAAGGCTTTTCAATGGTATAATCATGGGCCTTGGCGGGAATATAGGTCAATCTTTTGCGCCTTTTTTCATAATGCGGATCGGGATAGGGGATAGCGGACAGCAGCGACTTGGTATATGGATGTATGGGATGGGCAAACAACTCGTCGGAGTTGGCCAGCTCCACGATTTTGCCAAAATACATCACGGCGATCCTGTCGCTGAAATACTTCACTACCGACAAATTGTGGGCAATGAACAGTATGGTCAACCCCATCCGGTTACGCAGGTCGTTCAAGAGGTTGATCACCTGAGCCTGAATGCTTACATCCAAAGCGGAGATCGGCTCATCGGCGATAATGAGATCAGGCTCCAGCACAATGGCCCTGGCGATGCCGATGCGCTGGCGCTGGCCGCCGCTGAACTCATGGGGATAGCGGTCCGCGTGTTCAGGCACCAGCCCTACCAGATCCAGCATTTCATATACCTTTTGTTCGATATACTTTTTGTCTTTTATGCCGCGTATGATCAAGCCTTCGGCGATAACCTCCCGCACCGTCATGCGCGGGTTGATGGATGCGATGGGATCTTGGAAGATCATCTGCATCTTGGTCATAATGGTATCGTTGCGGGCAGCGGCCAGCCTGTCATGGTAGGCCGATTCCTCGTCCGCCAACCGCTGCTGCCATGCCGGCGCTTCCCCGCCGGAGGCGCTTGCCGCCCGCTCCTGCAATTCCTTAACAGCTTCCTGATGCTCCCGCTCGACTTTATCTATTTGCTCCTTGCGGTAATTGGCATTGCTGTCCCTTGCATCGGCTCCGGCGCTGGCGGCTTCCGACCGCAGGTCCTGTATATGCCGGGCCAGCCGCTGTTTTTCCGCAGCGATTAAATCCCGGGTCCTTTGCTGGATTTGGGTCTTGCTTTGAGGCTCGCGGTCGATATCCTCTTTCATTTTTTCGGTCAGCTTCCGGATATGGGCGCGGCTTGACTGCCGCTCGGCACTCTCCAGCGTATGAAGCCCTTGGACGCCGGTGGAAATCCTCTGACCGTTGAACCAGATGCTGCCGCCGGTAGGCTCGTACAGCTTGATGATGGTGCGGCCTGTGGTTGTTTTCCCGCAGCCGCTTTCGCCCACCAGGCCGAATACCTCGCCCTTCCTGATATCAAAGCTGACGTCATCCACCGCTTTTAGAAGGTCTCTTCCCAGCTTGAAATATTGCTTGAGATGCTCCACCTTAAGCAATACGGTTCCTTCATTGCTCATGGCTAACTTCCTCCAGCTTCTTCATTCGGGCAATCCGGTTGGTGACAATGGCTGGAGGCTGCACCTTTGGCGCATCCGGATGCAATAGCCACGTGGCGGCATAATGGGAGTCGCTGACTTTAAAGAAAGGCGGCTGCTGCTCAAAGTCGATTTGCAGCGCATATTGATTGCGCGGCGCAAAGGCATCCCCCTCCGGCGGGGTGATCATGTTGGGCGGCGTGCCCGGTATGGCCGCCAGCTTTTCCTTGGTATCCAAGTCCGGCATGGAGGAAAGCAGCGCCCAAGTATATGGATGGGAAGGTTCATAGAAGATATCATCGGCTTTTCCGTATTCCACGACCTTCCCCGCATACATGACGGCAATACGGTCAGCCATATTGGCCACTACGCCAAGGTCATGGGTGATGAATATGATGGACAGCCCGCGCTTCCGCTTTAAATTGTCTATCAGCTCCAATATCTGGGATTGGATGGTCACATCCAATGCGGTCGTAGGCTCATCGCAGATAAGGAGATCCGGGTCAGCGGAAAGGGCAATGGCTATCACGATGCGCTGGCGCATCCCGCCGGAAAATTGGAAGGGGTATTGGCGGTAGCGCTTGCGCGGTTCACTGATGCCCACTTCACTCATCAGCTCCAGCGCCCTGTGCTTTGCTCCCTGCTTGGTAAGCTTTGTGGCGCAGTGGGAAGCCTGCAGTTTAAGAAAATCGATCATGCCCACGGCTATGGCATCAAAATCGATGGTGGCTTCTTTTGCCGTCTGGACCGCATAGGAGAACAGCACATCCTCTATGGCTTTTTTCATGTTGGCTTTTGCCGCATCCAGATCGGTCAGTACCGCCGGTGCGACCTTGGCCGCATCCTTATGGGCCGCGATCAGGCGGTTATATTTGGCCGTGTGCTTTGCCACGCGGCGAAGCTCTCTGGGATTGTTTTTCTTGCCTTGGAAGTATCTGTCGATAGCCGTATGCAGGCTGGTAGCGAATATATATTCGGCATTGTTTTTTTGTATGGCAAGGCGGTCGATGCAGCTATTCACCCTATGGGCGAGCCGGCCGGCGGTTTTCCTGCAGACGGATTCATCCAGCTCCTGCCGCGTAAATACCTCCAGCGATTCCTTTAGGGCATTGACGGTTTCCAGCTTTTTCTCCATGGATTTTGCATAGGAGCCGCGTATGCCGCTGCTTACATCCCGAAGGAAATCCAGCATGAACTGATCGTCCAGGAACGTGCGCGCCGCTTTGTTCAGAGCATCGATATCGGAGGTGTCTGCAGCCTGCTTGCAATGCTGCAGGTAATACCCCAGGCAAAAGAAATTCGGCCTGGTTTTTCCCATGGCGTCTTTCAGTATGCCTTGCATCCTTGTCAGCGAGTTTTTCAGCGCCTCGCCCTCTCCGGTGCGCGCATAATCCGGAAGCTTTGCCTCGATTTCGGACAGCAGTGCGGACAAGCCGCTCTTCTCTTTTGCCAAAAAGAAGGGGTTGAAGCACCGTGCGCATACCTTGATAATCCGCCTGGCTTCCCGGGCATTGTCTTGCGGGTCCCCCTGGATCATGCTGATGAGCAGCTCCTCTATATCGGAATCAGCCTCATCCGCACTCTCAAAGGCGGCGTCATAGGCACCTTCCAACTCAATGCCCTTATTGACAAAGTCCCGGAAAACCGCCACCTTTTTGGCGGTAGCCTGCCTTATGACAGACGTATCCCCAAGGGCCTGGTTGATGCTCTCCTCCAGCAGGCCCAGCATGCGCTTGAGGTTTGTACCCGCGTTTCGCCTGCGTTCTTTGTTGTTGAGCAGCATGGCCTCCGTAAGCTGCTTGCCGATGCGGACGATGGGATTCAAGCTGGAAAGGGGATCCTGAAAGATCATGGACAGCTTATCGCCCCGCAGCAGGTGAAAATCACTTTCGGGCAGCTTCAGCAGGTCCTTGCCGTCATAGATAATCTCACCGTTGTCCACAATGGCGTTGGGCGCAAGTATTCCCATGATGGCCCTGGCGGTAACGGATTTGCCGGAGCCGGATTCTCCGACGATGGCCAGCGTTTCACCCTTGCTCAACCCGAAGCTGACATCCCGGACCGCTTTGACGGTTCCGTTGTTGGTGCGGAAAGAGATCCGCAGATTTCTTACGTCCAAAATGCGCTCCATCATTCGTCAGCTCCTCTCAGCGTAGGATTGAAGGCGTCCCGCAAGCCGTTGCCAAACAGGTTGAAGGATATCATCAGCAACGAGATGATCATCGCGGGGAACAAAATGATGTGCGGGTCTGAAGCCAGATAATTCTGGCCGTTGGAAAGCATGGTGCCCAGGGAAATGGAAGTGGCTGTGTTGAAGTTGAAGATGCCCAGGTATGACAGGATGGATTCGGAAAAGATCACGCCCGGTATGATCAGTACCGAGGAGGTGATGATGGTTCCCAGGGTGTTGGGGAAGATGTGCTTGAACATCAATCGGAAGTTCTTGGCTCCCAGCGTGCGGGCAGCCAAAACATATTCCTGGTTTTTAAAGCGGTAGAACTGTGTTCTGACCCTGTATGCTATCCCGAGCCAGCCGGTCAATACAAAGGCGAACAATATACCCACAAAAGGACTTACTCTGCCTGTGTTCACCAAGTGCAGCTTGAACAGTGTCGCTACCACCAAAAAGGGAATGGCATTGAGTATGTCGCTGATGCGTTCGAATATCAGGTCGATGGCACCGCCATAAAAGCCCTCCACCGCGCCGTATGTGGCGCCGATAAAGAAATTGATTACCGATACGCAGGCTGCCAGGATCAGTGAAAAACGGACGCCGAAAGCCAGCCGGGCAAGGATATCAAAGCCTTGGGCGTCGGTGCCAAACAGGTGCAGCGGTTCTTTGCCGTTGACATATTGATAGTAATTGTAATAGAGAACACGCACCATGATCATGTTCTTGTCTTTGGGCATGTAATACATCACATTGCCATTGGCATCCCGCAGATAGTTGTCTGTCAGGCCGTTGGCCATGGTATCCTCCAGGGACATTTTTTGCCCCTTTTCATTCAGGGGCGTTCCGCTGGCGTTGTGCCTGTACCAATAATTCCCGTCGCCCTGGTTATAGGGATCGCACCATTTGCTGTTGATGTCCACCATGGGGTAAATGAACTGCAGGCCTGTTTCTTCCTGCCAGGCCAGCATTTCCTGGTACTTGCCGTTGGTGATGGTCAGGTATTTGAACCCCACCTCATAGTAACTGTCCACAAGGCAATCGCGGTAATCCTTGCCGGCGGTTTTGTATGCCCTGATCTCCTGCCTGATGGGATTCATGCTGCTGTCTATGCCATCCTGCCAGGCACGGCCGCTGCCGTCGGTATCGGCCACGCCGATGCCCACGCCATGAAGGTAAATATAGAATTTGTCATTGAGCACTTTGGAATACGTGCCGTCCCAGATACCCAGATTGGACAGCAGCTCGCTTTTGGGACGCATCCTGGCATAGATGCCGTCAGAATCCGCGATGGTGTACGGGCTGAAAAATGGTACGATAATGGCAAACAGTACGATCAAAAGGATGATGACCGATGCTGCCAGCGAGCTTTTGTTTTTCTTGAAACGCAGCCAGGCATCCTTGAAATAGCCAATGGGTTTGGCGGTAAACTTTTCGTCATGAATGCGCTTGTCAAGCTGCGCAAACTGGAACTTTTCCTTGGGGATATTGTAATTTTCATTATATAAATCACTCATCTTATTTCGCTCCCATTCTGACCCGCGGATCCAGGAACCCGTAGCTCAAGTCGATTATAATGATGGATGCGAGTGAAATGATGGTGTAGAACATACTGTCCGCAATAAATACATCATAGTCAAGCATATCAATGGACTGAATATACAGCTTGCCGATGCCGTTGATGGCAAAAATGGATTCTATGATCAGGGAGCCGCCCAAAATGCCCACAAACATGGAAATGATGGTAGGCAGGATGGGCACCATGGCATTTTTCAGCGCATGCCGGACAGTGGCCTGACGTTTTGTCAGCCCCTTGGTGCGGGCCAGCAGCATATAGTCGCTGGTCAGGGCCTCCGTAAGCTCCGCGCGGGTAAAGCGGGCCAGCTCCGCAATGGTACTGAAGGATAAGGCCCAAACAGGCAGCACCATGGAATTGATCATCTTCCAGGAGAGCCAGCTCCCTCCCGCATCATACAGCGAGGAAAGTATGACGGGGAACCATCCCAAACGGAAACCCAGCGTATATTGCAGCAAAAAGGCGTATACATAGCTGGGCACGGACACAAAGATCATGACCAGGGTGGAGATCAAGTGATCCTGCCAGCGGTTTTTCTTAAGCGCGGCGTATATGCCCAGGGCTATCCCCAAAGGCAGGGAAAAGATCAGCGAGAAAGCATTGAGCATCACGGTAGGGGGCAATCGGCTCATGAGTACCGTGCTCACATCAGACATGTAGTCAATTTTCCAGGAGGTGCCCCAATCCCATTTCGTGAGTATGTTTTTCAGGTAGATGCCATACTGGACCATAATGGGCTTGTTGTAGCCCAGCGCCTCGCGCCTGGCCATTTCCAGCTTGGCCTGGTTGCCCATCATGGGGGATTCCGGCTGGAGCAGCTTGATAAGCGTAAAGCAGATGGTCATGATGATAAAGAACGTAAAAAGCATGAGTGCGAATCTTTTAAGGATATATTTGAGCATGTACATACGGCTACATTCCCAACTTTACATATTTGGCCGGCATAAGGCTGGACCCGACCGGGAACGGAGGGGGAGGTGCATAAAGCGCCGCATCCGCCAGTTTTTTATGCACGCTTCAAGGCAGGGG
>JAEWWY010000199.1 GCA_023458835.1 Bacillota bacterium | reverse complement strand
GCTCTGGGCGCGCTGGCCGCTGGGCTGAAATTTTATTCCGCTTATCCCATGTCGCCCTCCACCTCCATTATGGAATACCTGGCCGGCAAAAGCCGGGAGGCTGGTGTGGTGGTGGAGCAGGCGGAGGATGAGATCGCCGGCATCAACATGGCCATCGGCGCTTCCTTTGCCGGGGCGCGGGCCATGACCGGCACCTCCGGCGGCGGCTTTTCGCTGAAGGTGGAAGCGCTTGGGCTTTCGGGCATGGCGGAAATCCCGCTGGTAGTGGTGGATGTGCAGCGGCCCGGCCCTGTGACGGGTCTGCCGACCCGCACGGAGCAAAGCGACCTGAAGTTTGTGATCTCCGCTTCCCAGGGCGAATTCCCCAGGATGGTCATTGCCCTTCGGGATCAGGAGGACGCGTTTTATCAGACCGCCCGCGCCTTTGATATCGCGGAGCGGTATCAAATTCCCGTGATTCTTTTAAGCGACCAATACCTGGGCGACGCCACCGCCACGGTAAAGCCCTTCGATGTATCGGATATACAAGTGGCTTCCCCCGGCAGGGAATGGAACGGGGAGGAATACCTTCGCTTCCGCCTTACAGAAGATGGCATTTCCCAAAGGCTTGTGCCGGGCAAGGTGAAGGTGTTCGTTTCCGCCGACAGCGACGAGCATGACGAGCGGGGCGCCATCACCGAATCGGCTGAAATGCGCAACCGGATGATGGAAAAGCGCATGGGCAAAATGGATCTGCTCAAAAAAGAACTGAAGGAGCCGGACTTTGTCGGACCGGAAGCGTTCGATACGCTGCTCCTGGGCTGGGGATCGCTGAAAGGCCCGCTGTACGAGGCGGTGGCGCTTTTGAACAAGGCTTCCGGTCAAAAGTACGCGGCGCTGGTGTTTGGGGATGTCTATCCCCTGCCTGAAAAGCTGCTTCAGGAAAAAGCGAAAAAAGCAAAGCGCATTGTGAACGTGGAGCAGAACTATACTGGGCAACTGGCTCAGCTTGTCAGGGAGGCCACCGGCATTACCTGCGATGATTCCGTGCTCAAATATGACGGGCGGCAATTATCCGGCGAGGAAATTGCCAGGCGGCTAAAGGGGGAAACGAAATAATGGAAGAAAAGAGATTTGCCACTCATGAGACGGCCTGGTGCCCCGGCTGCGGCAATTTCAGCATATTGAACTGCCTGAAAACGGCGCTGGAAGAGCTGGGAAAGGATCCCCATGAGGTATTGATGGTGGCCGGCATCGGCCAGGCTGCAAAAACGCCCCAATATATCAGCGCCAACTTTTTCTGCGGCCTGCATGGCCGGGCGCTTCCGGCGGCGGTGGCGGCCAAAATCGCCAACGAAGACCTGACCGTGATCGTGAATACCGGCGACGGCGACTCCTACGGCGAGGGCGGGAACCACTTTCTGCACAACATGCGCAGGAATGTGGATATCAACCACTTCGTGCACGATAACCAGATCTACGGCCTGACCAAGGGGCAGGCATCCCCCACCACGATTGAGGGGATGACTACCCCCGTACAGGCGGAGGGCAGCGCGAATACCCCGCTCAACCCCGTGCTGCTGGCCATTGCCGCGGGCGCCGGCTTTGTGGGCCGTGGATTCAGCGGCCAGCCCAAGCATCTGACAGCGCTGATGAAGGAAGCCATCCAATATCCCGGCTATGCGCTGCTGGACATCTTTCAGCCCTGCGTGAGCTTCAACAAGCTGAACACCTTCCAGTGGTATCAGCAGCATACCTATATTCTGGAGGAGGATTACGATCCCTCCGACAAGCTCAAGGCCATGGAAAAAGCCATGGAATTCTATGAGAAGATCCCTCTTGGCGTGATCTACCGGGAGGAGCGGCCCACCTTCCACCGCAAGCATTCCGTTTTGAGGGACGGGGTGCCGCTGATTGATCAGGCCGCCGACAAGGCTGTGGTGGAAAGGCTGATCAAGGAAGCCATATAGGAAGCTTTCTGGGTGAAGTACGGAGAGGGTGTCTTTTTCAAAAGACACCCTCTTTGCAAAATTTCTATGCTCTTTCCCGTTACTCCGCGTGGGCGGCGTTGATGGCTTTGATCTGGCTTTCCCGCATGGGCGGCGCGCAGGCGGGGCAGCGCTCCAGGTGGGCAAAGGCGTCATTTTCCAACTGCCCGTAGGTGAAGCCGGAGAGGGGCAGGAACTTTTCCCTGACATCCGTACAATTGTCCACACTATGGTAATAGGAACCGCCATCGGGGTTGTAATACAGCTTTGTGTCCGCGCTGGGAATGGGAAGCTGGCGGCCTTTGTAATCCTCCCAGATCAACACCCTGGTGTTCAGCTCCAGGTTGTTCCACAGCCAGGTCATGTTCACACCCTCGGCGTTTTTTTTGCGCTGCACGCGCACGCAGCCGTGGCTGGCCTTGGTGCCCAGCTTGGGCTCCGTTTTGTCGAAATACTTGCTGCCGTCGCTGCGCAGGGTGTATGGCACCTGATGGATCAGGTTGCCGTTGTTGAAGCGCAGCGCCATTTCGCAATGCAGGTTGTCGGACATGAATTTGCCCACGCGGCTGACGATAAGGTAATCCCCGGCCTGCGTTTCGGTATAGGCCTTTTTCGGATCGTCGATCAGCCCGGTGGAAATGAGCAGCTCGGTAAACATCTTGCCGTCCTTGAAGATATACATCCTCTGGGACAGCTTGTCGATGAGCAGGCCATATTTCTTGGAGGGGTTTTTGGTTTGCAGCAGGTTTGTTTTCACATACCCCTGCACCATTTCGCCCCATACCTTGACGGTGCTGTCATGGAACGAGCTGGAATAGGATTCGATCAGGCTCCAGCCGTTGTCCAGATTTTCCAGCACCCTGACGCCCTGGGAGTCATAGGTGATTTCGCCAACAGGATCCGCACTCTCCTCCGGGCTGGCCCGAAGCTTATAGGCCCGTTTTTGGTCGCCTTTCAAGACGGTAATGGGCTGCATCATCACTTCCCAAATGGCGGCTTCATTGCCAAGGTCCATAGGCAGCGTCCAGTAATTGAGTTCGCCGTCCGCAGGATGGGTGCTGAAGTCGGCAGGGGCGACGAACGCGCCGCTGGTCCTTGCGTCCGCGTCAGGCAGCGCGGCGGACTCCTCCTGAAGGCCGGCCGCCTCCTGAGCCTCCTCCAGCGTGACGGGGATATAATGGGCGTTGGATAAATAGCCCGTGTCGTCCTGAAGCTGCACGATGAGCGTATAGTCGCCCGGCGGAAGGGCCACACCGGCGGCAGTGCCGTTCCAGGGGATATCATTTTCCCCGGCGTTCACAGCCCCTTCGTACAAAAGCGCATCCTGCCCCTCCAGGCGCACGGTCAACGTGCCCTGCATGTTCGCCTCCGCGTGTATATGAAAGAGGGCGCCGGGCGTAGTATGCGTATCGCTGGGGATGACATTTATCAGGACAGGGCTTTGCAGGCCGATCGCTATGTCTGCCAAAGCGCTGCCGTTTGCCGATACGACCTGCAGCTTGTAGGCGCCGGGCGGGAGTGCGGCGCCATTGAGTATGCCGTCGAAGCTGAAGCTGTTGCGCCCGGCCTTCGCGGGGAAGGCCTCATACAGCTTCATGGCCGTTTCCGCCGTGTCCGTAAGGAGGATGTCCACATCCTCGGGGATGGCAGCGGTGAAATTCAGCATCAACAGCTTGCCGGGGCGGATCTCCTGGGGAAGGTCCACAAACGTCAATTCTCCTTCCGCCAGGGCGGGGAGGGAGGAAAGCAAAAGAATGGCGGCCGATACAAGGGCGGCCATCCGGCGGAGCGTAAACATAAGCGCCTCCTCTCGGTGCTTTGGGAATATGTCCAGTATACCAATAAGAAGGAGGGGGAAACAATGGAGGGATTGTAACAAATGAAGGCGCGGCTATTTGGCCGCCGCAATCGCTTCGTACTTGCTGGTGAAATAGGCGATCTTGTGGGTGACCTTTTCAATATGCTTTTGCATTTGAAGCATCTGCTCCTCTACATCCCTTTTGTGCGCAAGGAGCATATCGCACCTACGCTTGAGGGTGCAATCCCCCTTCAGGCTCAGTTCTACAAATTCCCGGATCTGCTTGATGGACATCCCCGTGCTTTTCAGGCAGCAGATCAGCCCCAGCCCCTCGATGTCCTCCTGGGAGAAGCGGCGGATGCCGCTTTTCGTTCTGCGCACATCGGGCAAAAGGCCTTCCTTTTCATAATAGCGCAGGGTATGCGCCGTCAAGCCCGTCAATTGGGAAACCTGTTTCATGGAATAATCCACTGGGTATGCCCCTTTCAGCGGAAAAATCTGTTTTCCGAGGTTGACTTAGAGCTAACGTTAAGGTTTATACTGGCAGTATAACAACGATCCCGGCATTTGGCAAGGGAAAAAAGGAGAGATCATATGAAATCGGTGAAGGATACGTATAGGCTGGCAAATGGCGTTCAGATTCCCTGCGTAGGCTTTGGCACCTGGCAGACGCCCGATGGGGAGGTGGCCGTTGCCTCCGTGAAGGCGGCTTTGGAGGCGGGCTACCGCCATATCGATACGGCTTCGGCCTATGGAAACGAAGAAAGCGTAGGCCGTGCGGTCAGGGAAAGCGGTATGGCGCGCCAGGATATTTTTGTGACCAGCAAGCTGTTCAATCCCGATCACGGCTACGATAATACGATGCGGGCCTTTGAAAAGACCATGGGGGAGCTGGGCTTTGACTACCTGGACCTGTACCTCATCCACTGGCCCAATCCCATCCGCTTCCGCAATAGCTGGAAGGAGGCCAATGCCGGCTCCTGGAAGGCATTTGAAGAGCTGTATGCGGCGGGGCGCATCCGCGCCATCGGTGTGAGCAATTTCCGGCCCCATCACCTCACGGCGCTGATGGAGACCGCCCAGGTGAAGCCCATGGTGAATCAGATCCGCCTGTGCCCCGGCGACGTGCATCTTGCGACGGTGGATTTTTGCCGCGGGCATGACATTCTTCTGGAGGCGTACAGCCCCCTGGGCCTGGGGCGCATCATGGATGTCGGCACCGTGCAGGAGATTGCGCAAAGGCATGGAAAATCCGCCGCTCAGGTCGCTTTGCGCTGGAGCCTGCAAAAGGGCTTTTTGCCCCTGCCCAAGTCTGTTACGCCTGAGCGTATCCGTCAAAATGCAGAGCTGTTCGATTTTGTGCTCTCCGATGGGGAGATGGCCGCCATCGATGGCCTGGAGCCCGGCGTTTGCGGCCTGGCAAGTGATCCGGACAGGATTTCTTTCTAAAGGTAAAATTCCCATGGATAGGCCCATGGGAGCACGGCATGAAATCACCTGATCCCAAGCGCGGCCCTGGCTGCGGCTTGGCGGGAGATTGGTAATCGCCCCTACGGTGTAAAGCGTTTGTTGTTGTCTCTGCCGGGCGTTTTCCGGCCTGGAGGGACACCAACCTTCTCAACACGGCGCAGGGGCGATTTTTTTGCCCGCTTACATTTTTTCAGGGGAGGGCAGCCGGAACTTTCTTACGGATGCACAGTAATGGGATACAGGCTGTAGCGCCCGTCCTCCAAGAGTCCATCCATTTCCAGATGGATGCATGGCTTTTGGGTGGAGGGGTCGAGAATGGCCACCTGCAAGGTATAGGTACCCTCCGTAAGGTCCTTTGGCAGGGTGAGCTTTTCCGTGAAGGATGTACGCCCCGGCAGCCACTTGGTGATATCCGCTTCGGCCGCCTGCGCGTATACGGTGTTCCCTGACGCATCCGCAAGGGAGAGCTCCATGGGCCATGGGTAATAGAAGGGGGCCACGCCGCGGTTGCTGATCACAATCTGAAAGGCAAGCGTTTCCCCCGCCTTGGCAGCATCCACCTTGGTAATGCTCTCCACCCGCAGGTGATAGCCCATGGTGCCGCGGATCAGGTCAAAATTCACATCCCGGTCGTGGGCGTCCGCATCGGTCTCCAGCACATCGGTGGGGGCGCAGGGGCCGATGAGGGAGGAGTGGCTTTGGCGGATCAGGCGCAGCGTGGACGCAATGGCGTCATCCCCCGTCCATTTGCGCACATTGCCTTCGGCAAATTCGCCGCCGGAATAGCCGTATTTCCAGAAATCCGGCATTTTGGAGGCGGCCACTTCCTCCGCCGAGGCGTGGGGCATGTCGGTGCAGCCGGTTAAAAAGTAACCGCAGAAGGTGTCGGTGGCGCCCACGTTGCCGAACATATCATTGTACAGGCCCCAGTTATTTTGTGCGGCATAGGGATAAGGCTTGCGGGCGGCCAGCTTTACGTTCCGGAAAGCCTTTGTATAGGCGGACATGTATACGCCCACCAGTTCAGGGTTGGGGAATTCCCCGGTGCCTTCGGGCCAGGTGTGCATCTCCGCCCAGTGGCCCAGGCTGCCTACCTGCACATAGGCCAGGATGGCAGGGTCATCGAATTTTTCACCCAGGGCCGCGATGGCTTTTTCATGGCAGGCGATCAGCAGCGGGCTTTCGTAGTTGGGAGAGAAGCCTCCGCCGCCCAGCGCCTCCGGCTCATAGTAGAAGGTTCCGGCGCCCTTGCCGTTATGGTTTTCGGCCTCCAGCTCGTCATACAGCCATTGAGGGATATCCATGCGTTTTTCGCCGCCGTTGTCTACTACATCGTCCATTACAAAGCGCAGGATGATCCGCTTGCCAAGGGACTTCCAATGGGACAGGTGGTATGTGTTTTCCAGCGCCTCAAAGTTGTATTTGCCCTTTTCAGGCTCAAACTCCGCCCACTTCACATCCATGTAC
>JAEWWY010000198.1 GCA_023458835.1 Bacillota bacterium | reverse complement strand
GAGCCCACCTTGATCCACAAGCCAATGGAAGCGGATCGCACATGGGGCAGGTATTCCCCCACCACCCTTAAGCCGTTTGACATGGTCCACTGATCGTACATATTCGATTCCTTTCAGGAAAGTTTCTTCTATTTTCTACCGAGGAAGCGCAAAGCATGCAGGAAACAAAAAGGCAGGAAACGCCCGCCCCGCCCCTGGGGGCCGGAGGCAGCGGCGTTCCCTGCCATTTCAATGCTTGGTCAAAAGGGATTACCTGTCGGAGGGACGGCCGTCGCGCCTGGGCGGACGGGGCCTGTCGCCGGCGGGGCGGTGTTCGGCGGGATTGTTTTCATAAACGATATCGTTGCGGATCAGGCTGATGCGGCCCTGGGCATTGACCTCGTTGACCTTGACCTCGATCTCGTCGCCGACCGTCAAAACGTCTTCCACTTTTTCCACGCGGTGGTTGGCCAGCTTGGAGATGTGGATCATGCCATCCTTGCCGGGGGCCAGCTCCACAAATGCGCCGAAGGCCTGGATGCCCACCACCTTGCCGGTGAACACATCGCCCACCTCAATATCCTTGGCGATGCCCTCGATGATCTTGCGGGCCTTGTTGGCCGCCGCCTCGTCGGGGGTGGAGATGAACACGCGGCCGTCATCCTCGATATCGATCTTGACGCCTGTCTCGGCAATGATCTTGTTGATCATCTTGCCGCCCGGGCCGATGACCTCGCGGATCTTTTCAGGATTGATGGTGAAGCGGATGATCTTTGGCGCGTAAGGGCTCAATTCGGGCCTGGGCTGGCCAAGGCATTCCAGCATGATCTTCAGAATGTGCAGCCGGCCTTGCAGCGCCTGGGCAAGGGCCTGCTTCAAAATGGCCCTGTCGATGCCCTTGATCTTGATATCCATCTGGATGGCGGTGATGCCGTTCATGGTGCCGGCAACCTTGAAGTCCATATCTCCCAGGAAGTCTTCCAGGCCCTGAATGTCGGTCAAGACCGCCACCTTGCCCGTTTCGGCATCCTTGATCAGACCCATGGCCACGCCGGCTACCGGCGCGTGGATCGGCACCGCGGCATCCATCAGGGATAAGGTGGAACCACAAACGGACGCCATGGAGGAGGAGCCGTTGCTGCTCAACACCTCGCTGACCAGGCGCAGCGCGTAGGGGAATTCCTGCTCGGAGGGGATCACAGGCTCCAGCGCCCGTTCCGCCAGCGCGCCATGGCCAATTTCCCGGCGGCCGGGCGACTTCAATCTGCCGGCTTCGCCGGTGGCGTAAGGGGGCATATTGTAATGGTGCATATAGCGCTTGTAATCGTCATTGGAAAGCCCGTCCAGCATTTGGGCCTCGCTGGTGGAACCCAGAGTGGTCACGGTGAGCACCTGGGTTTGGCCCCTGGTGAACACGGCGCTGCCATGGGCGCGGGGCAGGATACCCGCTTCGCACCAGATAGGCCGGACCTCGGTCACGGCGCGGCCGTCGGGCCGGATGCCCGCGTCGATGATCTTTTTGCGCATGATTTCCTTGTTCAGGGAATAGATGGCGTCACCCACCTCGGTTTCCCGGCCGGGGAAAATATCCGCAAAATGGGCCATGATCTCTTCTTTCGCGGCCGCTTCCCGCTGCTGCCGCTCTTCCCGGTCAAAGGTATCAAAGCTGTATACGCACTTGTCATAGCCGTATTCCCGCACAGCATCCTTGATCTCCTGCGCGGTAACGGACAGCTTGACTTCCGCCTTGGGCTTGCCGATTTCGGCAATGATCGTCTCCTGGAAGGCGACCAGTTTTTTGATCTCCTCATGGGCGTACATGATGCCTTCCAGCATCACTTCCTCGGAGACTTCCTTGGCTCCGGCTTCCACCATCAGGATGGCCTCCTTGGTGCCGGACACAACAAGGTGCAGATCGCTTTGGGCCCTCTGCTCCTCATCGGGGCAAAGCACGAACTGACCGCCTATACGCCCAACCACCACGGAACCCGTAGGGCCGCCGAAGGGAATTTCACTGATGCAAAGGGCAATGGAGGAACCGATCATGGCCGGAATTTCCGGCGGCAGGTCCGTATCCACGGACAGCACCGTAGCCACCACCTGCACATCGTTACGCATGCCCTTGGGAAACAGGGGGCGCAGGGGCCTATCGATCAGGCGGCAGGTAAGCGTCGCCTTTTCGGTGGGCCGGCCTTCCCTTTTGATAAAGCCGCCGGGGATTTTGCCAACAGCATAATGCTTTTCTTCAAAATCAACGCTGAGCGGGAAGAAATCCACGCCTTCCCGCACCTTTTCGGACATGGTGGCGTTCACGATCACCACGGTGTCCCCATATCTGACCAACGCCGACCCGGCCGCCTGCTGCGCGTATCTGCCAAATTCCAGTATCAGCGGCCGCCCCGCCAGGTCCATCGTATACTTTTTGTGTTCCATGCCAATCTCCTTCACATCGTCACACGTAAGGCTGCCTGCCTTTTTCTGCCCAGCACACCAGCCTGTTCCCTTTGTGAAGTCAGACTGGCACCTCTTTGGAGGCGTACGCCTCCGGAATATTCCTGTGAAAAAGCCGCGCAGGGGCGCTCATGCTTTCACGAGCGCCGCTGGCGGCTTCCACAAACAGTTTGACCGGATCAAATGTATCATCATCCGGTATCAACCAACGGGCCGGCGCTGCCGGTCCCGCGCGCAAGCCGCTGGAAGCGGGTTTACTTGCGCAGGTTCAACTGGCTGATCAGCGTACGGTACCGCTCAATGTCGGTCTTCTTCAAATAATCCAGAAGGCCCCTGCGCTTACCAACCATCAGGAGCAGGCCGCGGCGGCTGTGATGATCCTTCTTGTTGACCTTGAGATGATCGTCGTTCAGGTGGTTGATCCGTTCGGTGAGCAGTGCGATCTGCACTTCGGGGGAGCCGGTGTCGCCCTCGTGGCGGCCATAGGTTTGGATGATTTCAGCCTTGTTCATGATTCCTTTCTCCTTTCACTTAAAGCGCCATGAACGAAGCAAAGCGTCGGAGTGTCGCAAAACTGCGTCCATGGTTCAAAACAGCGTCTTTCATTGTAGCACTATACGATGCTTTTGTAAACGTATGCTGGGGAATTTTTTCCGTCCCATGTTATTATTCCCCGAACCTCATCGTATTATGGCGCGCGAAATATGCTTTGGCCTCCAGCACGTCCCGCTCAATTTGGGCTTTCAGCGATTGAATGCCCGCAAATTTGATCTCGGAGCGTATACGCCTGAGAAACTTTACGCGGATCTTTTGCCCGTATAAGTCTTCCGAGCGGTCCAGCAAATGTGCTTCCAATGTGATCCCGCCCTCGGGCAGCGTGGGATGGCGCCCCAGGCTGACCACAGCGGGGTACGTGCCCTTTGGGGTCTTGACACGGGCTATGTAGATGCCATAGGCGGGCAATGCCTTGCGCTCGGGAATGGCAATGTTGGCCGTGGGAAAGCCGATCTGCTTGCCAACCCCTTTGCCATGCTCCACCAAGCCTGCGACGGCATAAGGCCGTTCCAGCAGCTTGCAGGCCAGCTCCACGTTTCCTTCCTCCAGCAAATCCCGCACGCGGGAGGAGGATACGGTATGCCCGTCCACCTGCACAGGAGACACAACATGCACATCGAAGCCGAATATTTTGCCCATCTTTTTCAGCAGCTTGGCGTCGCCCTCACCGCCCAATCCAAAGGTGTAATTGAAGCCTACCACCACATGCCGGGGGCTGAGCTTGGTCACCAGCCGCTGCACAAACTTTTCGGGCTTCATATTCATCATGGCGCGGTCAAAGGGGAGCGCCAGCAAAGCATCCGCCTTCAATTGGGCCATGCGGGCGGCGCGCTCCGGCACGGTGGAAAGCATGGGCGGCGCAGCCTGGGGCCTGATCAGCGTCAGGGGATGCTGCAAAAAGGTGCATACCACTACCGGAAGCTTTTCCAGCAGCCCCCACTCCCGGGCAGTGCGCAAAAGCCAGGCGTGACCGGTATGAACGCCGTCAAACATGCCCAGCACAAGTATGCAGGGGCCGGATATGGCGTCATCCGAAAATGTCAGGCGCATAGGAACCCTCCAAAGACATCATGTGTATCTCACATCGTTTGAACCGGCCCCCACCATTGCCCGAAAGACGATGGCGGAGCCTTTCAGGTGGGCAATGCCCATAAAAGCATCCTGCAAATAAACCCGGAGGGGGACGTTTTCCCCCACCTGACGGAGGTTTGGAAAAGCGGACAAGCGCATCGCGCCCCCGTTCCGGCATATATTCTCCAATTCAACGGGCACATCGGCACGCTGAAGATGAGAAAGCGGCATATCCATGGACAGCAGACACCGGCAAAGCCGCTCCTCATCCTTTGCTTGCTGCAATTCCTCCAGCGTATAGGCGGTATCCAGGGTGAAAGCGCCGCTTTGCGCGCGCAGCAGAAACCGCATATGCGCGGGGCAGCCTACGGCCTGGCCTATGTCATGGCACAGCGTGCGCACATACGTGCCCTTGCCGCATAGGATCGTAAGCATCATGCCGCGGTTTTCCGTTTCCCGGCCAAGGGTGATGCTTTCCACCAGGATCGGGCGGGGATCGGCCCGCACCATCTCGCCTTTCCGGGCCAGGTCATAGAGCCTTTTCCCGTCCTGTTTGATGGCGGAGAAGCTGGGCGGCGTTTGCAAAATCTCCCCGGTAAACCGGGGCAATACCGCAAGCACGTCCTCCGGGGAAGGGTAGTTTCCTCCCCGCTCTGTCACGCGGCCTTGAGCATCCTGGGTATCCGTAGCCGTACCGAAGGCGATCTCCGCCACATAGGCCTTGCGCTTATCCACCAGGTAATCGAACAGCCGGGCGGCCTTCCCCGCCATCACCGGCAGGATGCCCGCCGCCTGGGGGTCCAGCGTGCCCGCATGGCCGGCCTTCTCTCCGCCTATCAGGCGGCGCACAGTCCCCACCACCTGGCTGGAGGTCATGCCGGGAGGTTTCAAAACATTAAAAAAGCCGTTCATATCTGCCCTTCCGCAAGGCTTCTTTCCATGGCCGCAAGCATGGCCTGCGCAGCCTCCGGAAGCTTTAAGCTCATGGTGCAGCCCGATGCCAGCGCATGCCCGCCGCCCCCGAACCGGGCGGCCAAGGAAGCCACGTTGCAGCCCTCCACGGCCCGGAGGCTGAATTTGGTGCCCCCGTCCACCTCTCTGGCCAGAAAGGTCATTTTGACGCCGGTGATATCGATGCCGTAGTTCACAATGGATTCCGCGTGCTCGGGCCTGGCGCCGCAGGCGTCAAGGTCCGCCTGGCTTAGCTGCATGCCCGAAATCCTGCCGCCATGGTAGAAGTTGAGCGTGGACAATGCCCTGGTCAGCACCAGAACCTGCTCCCGGCTGCGCTCCCTGAAAAGAATGCGGTTCAGCTTGGCGATGGGCAAGCCATAGGTCATCAGGTCTCCCATGACCCGGAACGCATCGGCCGTGGTGTTGTCGAAACTGAAATTGCCCGTATCCGTAGCGATGGCGGTATACAGGCTGGAGGCGATTTCCCCATCCAGGCCGATACCCAAGCTATGGATCAGCTCATAGATGAGCACGCCTGTCGCGCTGGCCTCAGCCGCTACCACATTGATATCGGCATAACCCGGATTGGTACCGTGATGGTCGATTTGAACCGTGGACCGGGCAGCGAAAAACAGCGGCGCGGCGTCGCCCAGGCGGTGGCGGTCGGATACATCCAGGGCAATGGCCAGATCAAAGCTTTTGCCCTTCAATTGGGCAGGCTTGCATATCTCCATTGCGCCCGGCAGAAACATCAGCAATTGCGGTACTTCGTCGGCGCAGACGGCTTCCACCTGCTTGCCCATCTTGATCAGGGCGCTGCGCAAAGCCAGCGCGCTGCCGACGGTATCCCCATCCGGCGACACGTGGGAACATAAAAGAATGCGCCCCGCCTCGCGGATGGCGCATTGCAGCGCCTCCGGAAAGCTATTCATCTTCGCCGGATCGTTCTTCCTCATCGCTGCCGTTTCCTTCCGCATCTTTGGGGCGTACCTGGCTTAAGATATCCGCGATATGTACGCCATAGGCGATATTCTGATCCCGCTGGAAAATGATCTCCGGCGTATAGCGGATGACCATGCTCCTGCCCAATTCCCTGCGCACAAACCCTGCCGCGCCTTTTAACGCCGCCATGACACCCGCCGCCTTGTCCTCCTCCAGGATGCTCACGAAGATCTTGGCATAGCGCAAATCTCGGGTCACTTCAGCCCTGGTGATGCTGAACGTTCCGGTGATCCGGGGGTCACTTAGCTGGTTGCGGATGATCTGGTCCACCTCCCGGCGAACCTGATCGGAAATGCGGTCGCTTCGATGAAAACTCACTTGGACTCCTTGCCTTTCTGGGTCGTGAGAAAAGAGGCATATTTCCTGCAAAAAGTACTGACAAATTCGCAGGGATGCAATGAAGGGGTGCAACCCCTTCATTTGTAATCGTATCGTCCGGCTTTGCCGGGCGGGGTTTGCGGAGCAAACATTTCTTACACGGTTTCCCTGTAAAGCCATGGCTTTACAGGGAAACCGTGTAA
>JAEWWY010000197.1 GCA_023458835.1 Bacillota bacterium | reverse complement strand
CCCTGATGCCCCAGGCTGACAGGCTGGCCATGCGCCTGCTCATGAAAGTACGCAATGGGAAAATCACCGATCATGAGCTTTTCCCTTCCGTTATCCATTCCCAGGCGCGGCTTACGTACACAGCGGTAAACCGCATGCTTGCGGGGGAAGAAGGCGCCGTTCCCGAAGAAACCCGTATGGCGCTTCTGAATATGCTCGAACTGTCCCATGCGCTGCGGCAGAGCCGGTACAGGCGTGGGGGCATCGATTTTGACCTGTCGGAAACGGCCTTCACCCTGGGCCCCGGCAACGAACCTTTGGATGTCCACCCCCGGGAGCGGGGCGAGGCGGAGCGGATCATTGAGGATTTCATGCTTGCCGCCAACGAAACCGTAGCCGAGCTGGCCCGGCATGCCGACTGGCCCCTGATCTACCGCGTGCACGACAAGCCCGATCCCCTGAAGCTGCACGCGCTGGAGATTTTTCTAAGCAGCCTGAATGTGAACGTGCACCTGGGGCCCGACCCCCATCCCGGCATACTGCAGGACCTGCTTGCGCGCACAGCCGATACCAAGCATGCCGGCATCATCCGCAACGTGATGATACGCTCATTAAAGCGCGCCTGCTATGACGACAGGCCGGAGGGGCACTATGCCCTGGCCGCCCGGGATTACTGCCACTTTACCTCTCCCATCCGGCGCTACCCCGATCTTGTGGTGCACCGCATGCTCAAGCTTCTGATCGCGGGGGCGGAAAGCGCAAACCATCCCCATACCGGGCGCATGGCCGAGCTGGCGGAGCATTGTTCCCAGCGGGAATTTGCGGCCACCCACGCGGAGCGCGAGGCGGACGATTTATTGAAGGCCTTCTATATATCGCACCATATCGGTGAGGAATTTGAGGGGATCGTATCCGGCGTAACAAGCTGGGGCTTTTACGTAACCCTTCCCAATACGGTGGAAGGGCTTGTCCATATCGCATCGCTGAACGATTATTATCAATATGATGAAAAGCGGATCATGCTGCTGGGCTCGCGTACCAACCATGCCATCAGGCTGGGGGACAGCGTGCGCGTCAAAGCGGTCCGTGCGGACAAGCTGCGCCGGGAAGTGGATTTTGAAATGATTTCAGCCCGGTAAGGCACAAAAAGCCTTTCAGGCGTTCTTCCTGTAAGCCATCAGCTCGCTGATCTTGTCGGCGGCACCCACCACCATGGGCGCCAGCTCCAATACGCGCTTTCTGGTGATGCGGGAAATGGGGCCCGATACGCTGATGGCGGCCACAATGTGGTTTTCATAATCGTAAATCGGCGCGGCCACACAGCGCGCTCCCAGCTCGCATTCCTCATCATCCACGGCATAGCCCTGCTTTTGGATCATGTCAAGCTCACGCTCAAGCTCCTGGATTGTGGTCAATGTATGGGATGTCAGGGGCGAAAGCCCCTTTTCCTGCGCCAAAAGATCCAGCCTTTCCGGCGGGTAGTTGATCAGCATCAGCTTGCCGACGCCGGTGGAATGCAGCGGGGCGCGCTTGCCGATGCGCTGCATGATTTTGAGCATGCCGTCCGCGCCGTCCACCACGTCTATATAGATGACCTCCATGTCTTCCTCAATGGCAAGGCAGGTGGATTCGCCGGTAACCCGGCTCAATTCCGTTAAATAGGGATGGACCACATCGCGGATTCTGAGCTGCGAGCTGATCATATGGCCGATTTGAGCAAAGCGCAGCGTCAGGCCATAGCGCAGCGACTGGGCGTCCTGATAGGCATACCCGTGCTCCACAAGCGTATTGACCATGCGCAGCACCGTGCTGGCCGGCATCTCCACCCGCTTGGAGATTTCGGCCAGGCGCAGGGGCTCCCGGTCGTTTGCCAGGACTTCTATGATTTGGAGCGTTTTTTCCACAGATTGGTTGGCTTTTGAAAGCTTCTGGGCCACAGCAATATCCCCTATTCTCTTCATGTATTTCACATAGTAGCATGATGCCCCAAAAAACGCAAGTGCATTTTACGCATACTTTATTTAAATCTTTTTTACTATTATTAATAAAGATAAAAAAGTGACCTGCGTCACAAAAGGCGCCTGCACATATACAATAAGAAAAACCCATATCTTCTGTAGATTGTGGGAAATGGCCCTTGACGTTTTGTACCGGTGATGATATATTTGTGTAAACGATTACTCTTTATAGGATAAACCACCAGGCAGGCAGGCGACGTTTCGCCTCCGCCCAAAGAGCGGGGGATGGCAATATGGCTACGATCCTGGATGTTTCCAGGGAGGCTGGGGTATCTGCGGCAACGGTGTCCAGGGGCTTAAACGGCAAGGGGCAGGTGAGCCGCGCGGCGGCCAGGCGCGTCCTTGACGCGGTGGAGAAATTGCAATACGCGCCCAATGTATCGGCCAGGAATTTGCGGCGCAATGAAAGCCGGATCATACTCATCCTTGCGCCCAACGTCACCAACCCCTACTATACCCACATCATCGCGGGCATCGGCAAATACGCCCATCAAAACGGCTACAGCTCTTTCCTTTGCAACACAGAAGGCGATCCCAAGCAGGAGGAGCAGGTGCTGAACATGCTGACAAGGCACCAGGCCGACGGTGCCATCCTGTTGGCTACGGAGCAGCATTCCGGGTGGCTTGCGCCCTACGCCGAGCGGTTCGCCCTGGTGCAGTGCTCGGAATATGATCCGGATTTGGATATTGCCCGCGTCTCCATCGATAATTATGAGGCTGCCTCGGAGGCCATGCATTACCTGCTGGCATTGAACCATACACGCATCGGCATCATCAGCAGCGTGAACAAATATGCGTCTACAGCCCTGCGCATGAAGGGATACCTGGACAGCCTTCAAAAAGCGGGCATCGTGCCCAAAGAGGAATACATCCGCCGCGCCACAGCCGACTACAGCTTCAAAAGCGGCTTTGACGCCGCCAGGAACCTCCTCTCCCAGGAAAGGCGCCCCACCGCGCTGTTTTGCATCTCCGACATGCTGGCTTTGGGCGCCATCGCCAGCGCCCGTGAAATGGGGTTTCGGGTACCGGAAGATGTGACCGTGATCGGCTTTGACGACGTGGAGCAGACCACCATGTTCCACCCCCATATCACCACCGTGGCCCAGCCCTGCTTCGCCCTTGGGGAAAAGGCCGCGGAGATGCTCAAAAATCAGCTTGCCCGAACGCCATCCCCCCGGGAAGTGATCCTTCCCCATAAGCTCATAGTGCGGGAGTCCTCATCTCCCCGCCGCAGCACCCTGGATTTCTCGGCCGCAGCCATTGGCCGATGAGTCATAACAAAACAATAGGAGGTAACACCATGAAGAAACTGGTAGCACTGTTCCTGTCCCTGTTGCTGATGCTGTCCGTTGCCACCGCTATGGCCGATACACTCAAAATAGGTATCGTGACCCCGGACGCGGACCACGGCTTCCTGGGGGAAAGCATTGCCCACGCCCGTGCTGAAATCGAAGCGCAGGTAGCCGCCCTTGGCGCCGGGAATCTGGAGTACAAGTATGAAGTGGGCGGCGAGGCCGCCAAGCAGATCGCCGCCATCGACAACATCCTCACCTGGGATCCCGACGTGATCGTGCTCTGGCCGCTGGAAGGCGAACAGCTCCGCAACGCCGCCCAGACCATCGTGGATGCGGACGTGAAGCTGATCATCTATGACCGCCTCATCGACGGGTTTGAAGGCAAGGCCGCCGAGATCATGGGCGACAACGAAACCATCGGCAAATGGATGGGCGAATACCTGCTCAAGTATTTCAAGGACCGCCTGGACGCCGGCGAGACGCTGCAGTATCTGCTGTTCATCGGCGACAGCTCCACGGTGTCCGTACAGCGCACCAAGGGCATGGTGGACGCGCTGGAAGCATCCCCCTATGCCAAGCAATTCGTGCAGATCCAGGAATCCTTCCTGACCAACTGGTCCAACGCCACCGCCCAGGATCAGATGGAGAACTGGCTGACCACCACCGATCCCAAGACCGTGGCGGATCTGGACTTCATCTGCACCCATGACGACGAAGTAGTGGACGGCGTGACCATCGCCATCAACAATTTCACCGGCGAACAGAACATCAAGCTGGTCACCGGCGTAGGCGGCCGCCGCGAGACGCTGGCTACCTATGAGAACAGCAAAATCGACCTGGTCACCTACTTCTTCAGCCCCTCCTTCATCCGCGAATCCATCCGCCTTGGCATCGCCGCCGCCAAGGGCGAGCAGTATCAGGGCCAGGATATCAAGGGCCAGTTGTTCCTGATCCCCTCCATCGAAATCGACAAGACCACCGTGGAGGCCTTCAAAAACAGCAAGGAATTCACCGAGCGCTACAGCATCGCCCAGTAACAGGCATTCCTTTGAGCAAGGGCCGGCCGGTTTCCATGCCGGACGGCCCGCTCTTTACCGTCTGCCACAAACAATAGGAGGGGTGGCCATTGCTCACCGAAATGAAAGGAATCGTAGTGGATTTCGGCCCCGTCCGCGCGGTGGATCATGTGGATTTTTCCGTGAAGCCCGGGGAGATCGTGGGGCTGCTGGGTGAGAATGGCGCGGGCAAATCCACGCTGATGAACGTGCTGGCGGGTTCCTTCCCCCCTGCGGAGGGGGAGATATTTTTAAGCGGCAAGCGGGTGACCATGAATAGCGCCCGGGACGCCATGCGCCTGGGCATCCGCTTCATTCATCAGGAATTGAACCTGTGCAACGACTTGAAGGTTTTTGAGAACATGTACCTGGCGGAGGAGCTGATAAAGGGTCCGCTCCTGAACAAAAAAGAAATGATCCACCGTACGGCGGAGGTATTCCGCCGCATGCAGGTGGACATCAATCCCCTGGCTGTGGTGGCCGACCTTCAGCCGGCGGAAAAGCAGTTGGTGGAAATCGCAAGGGCGCTGCTTTTCAAGTGCGAGCTCATCCTCATGGATGAGCCGACCACCGCGCTTACCACCCATGAAATCGAGAATTTGTTTGCCATCATGCGCCAGCTCAAGCAGGAAGGCGTAAGCTTTGTTTATATTTCCCACAAGATGCCGGAGCTGTTTGAAATCTGCGATACCTATTACGTCCTTCGGGATGGAAGGCTTATCGCCCATGGCAGCTTCCGGGATATCGACGAATCCGCGGCCACAGAAATGATGATCGGCCGCCAGTTGGCCCAGGAGGATTTCGAGCACAAGCCCTGCTATGCCCGGGAACAGGTGGCGCTTTCGGTCAAAAAGCTGTCCGGGGAAGGGTTTGAGGATATTTCCTTTGAGCTGCGCCAGGGGGAGATCCTGGCCATCACCGGCCTGCAAAGCTCCGGCAGGGATATGCTGGCCGACGCGCTCTTTGGCATCCTGCCCGCCCAGGGAAATGTCCAGGTGGCAGGCAAGCCCCTGTCCGGCAATGCCAGCATCCTTCACCACATGCGGCGGGGCATCGCCATGGTCCCCAGGTCCCGCAAGGAACGGGGCATCCACAATGACCTGTCCATTTACGACAATGTTTCCATGGCCTTCTTCAATACGAAATTCAAGGGCCTGCTTCTGAACCGAAAGCTGGAGTCAAAGCGCTATCTCCGGCAAAAGCAGACACTTTCCATCAAAGCGGATAACCCCAAAAATCCCATCACATCCCTGTCGGGCGGCAACCAGCAAAAGGTGATCCTGGGCCGCTGGCTGGAAACGGACGCCAGCGTGCTCTTGTTTGACAATCCCACCCAGGGCATCGACGTGGGCACCAAGTTTGAAATTTACCGCCTCATCCTGGATCTGGCCAAAGCCGGCAAGGCCATTTTGGTATTCAGCTCCGAGTTCCCGGAAATTTACAAGGTGGCGGATTCCTGCCTGGTGCTTTACAAGGGCAGGATCAATGCCCGGCTCGGCCGGCAGGAGCTTACGGAAAAGCAGGTCATGTACTATTCCACCGGCGCGAATTTGGAGGGGATGAAGCATGAGTAACGTACCCGGAAAATCCTGGTTCAAGATCAACGCAGGCAAATTGCTCAAGGATTACAGCTATCTCCTCTCCTTCGCGCTCCTGTTGATCGTCGGTTATATCAACAACGACAGCTTCTTCAACTGGCGGAATATTACCAACATTTTTGTGCAGAGCGGCACCTCCAGCGGCATCATCGCCTTTGGCATGACCATGGTCATCTGCGCCGGCATGATCGATATTTCCGTAGGCGCCCAGGTGGCTATCGTTTCCGGCATGAGCATTGACATATTCAATGACCTGATCACGCGCTTTCCCGCGCTGGATGGCGGGCTTGGCATCGTGTCGATGCTGGCCTTCTGCCTGGTGTTCGGCCTGCTCATCGGCACGTTCAACGGCCTGCTGGTAGCCAAGGGGCATGTGCCGGCCATGATTGCCACCCTGGCGGTGCAGACGGCCTGCCGTTCCCTGATCAACTATGTGGGCAAGCTGGGGCCCTTCAGCGTGGCCAACGGAAATTCCCAAACCGCGTTCTATCAGACCTTCCGCCTGGTAGCCGCCGGCTCCATCGATGTTTTCGGGTACAAAATCCCCTATCCGATGCTGATGTTCATTGCCACAGGCCTTTTGTTCGGCCTGATCATGCAGCGCACCAAGCTGGGCAAGCACATATACGCCGTGGGCAGCAACGAGACCTCCGCCCGCCTGGCCGGCGTGAACGTCGACCGGGTCAAAATCGCGGTGTTTGCCATTACCGGCATACTGTGCGGCCTGACGGCGTGGATATACGGCTCCCGTGTCATGGCCGTATCCGCCAACACCACCGGCAATCTGTTTGAAATGGACGCCATCGCCGCCGTAGCCATTGGCGGAACAGCCATGAGCGGCGGCCGCGGCAAGGTCATCGGCACTTTCCTGGGCGTGCTCATGTTCAAGATCATCAACAACATTTTGGCCGGCCGCATGGACCCGTTCCTGATCGGGGCCATCAGCGGCGTCATCATCATCATTGCCGCGCTTTTGCAAAACGTTCAGGGCATCCGAAAACAGAGGAGGTGACTCCATGCTCAAAATCGGCATCATCGGTTGCGGCAAGATCACCCAGGTGCGCCACGCCCCGGAGTACCGGGAAAACCCCCATTGCGAGCTGGCGGCCTATTTTGACGGCATCCCCGAGCGGGCCGGCGCAATGGCCGGGCAGTATGGCGGCAAGGCCTATGACAGCGTGGATGAGCTGCTGGAAAGCGGCGTGGACGCCGTCAGCGTCTGCGTGGCCAACGTGGACCATGCCGCGATCTCCATCAGGGCGCTGGATGCCGGCAAGCATGTGCTGTGCGAAAAGCCCATGGCCGTAACGCTTTCCGACTGCGAGGCCATGGTGGCCGCCGCAAAAAGAAACGGCAAATACCTGATGATCGGCCATAACCAGCGCTTTGCCCTGGCCCATCAAAAGGCCCGTGAAATGATCCTTGCGGGCGAGATCGGAACGCCCCTGTCCTTCCATACCACCTTCGGCCATCCGGGGCCGGAGGGCTGGACCGGGCTTGCCAATTCCTGGTTCTTCGATAAAAAGCAGGCTGCCTTCGGGGCCCTGGCGGACCTGGGCGTGCATAAGGCCGACATCCTCCATTACCTGCTGGGCGAACCGGTTGCGGAGGTGATGGCCACCGTCGGCACCCTTGATAAAAAATTCCCCGACGGCTCCCCCATTTCGGTGGAGGACAACGCCCTGCTGCTGATGCGCACGAAAAGCGGTGTGCTGGGCCAATTGCACGTAAGCTGGACCTTCTACGGCCAGGAGGACAATTCCACCCGCATCTACGGCACGGAAGGCACGCTGCGCCTATACGACGACCCCGTCTATTCCCTGATCCTTGAAAAGCGGAATGGGGAAGTTTTGCGGTACCTGCTGGACCTGATGGCATCCAACAAGGACCAAACCACAGGCGCGCGCAAGAACACAGGCGTTATCAACGCCTTTGTGGACAGCCTTCTGAAAGGCCAGGCGCCCCCGGTGGACGGCGCGGAAGCGATCAAGGCCATGCGGGTGATCTTCGCGGCGGTTCAGTCCGCCAGGGAGCAAAGAACCATTTTTGTAGACCATACATGATAAGGAGGCATACATTTATGAAACGACCCATTACCATTTGTTCCGGCCAGTTTGGCGACATCCCCCTGGAGGAGCTCTGCCAAAAGATGCACGCCATCGGCTATGAGGGGTTTGAGCTGGCCTGCCAGGCGCATGTGGATGTGGAGAAGACCATCTCCTCCCCCGCCTACCGGGAATCGCTGCTTAACACGCTGAACAAATACAACATGAAGATCGGCGCGCTCTCCGCCCACCTGGCGGGCCAGTGCGTAGGCGATAACGGTGACCCGCGCCTTGACAACTTTGCCCCCAAGGCGCTTCGCGGTAAGCCCGAAGAAATCCGCGCCTGGGCCGTTGAAACCATGAAAAAAACCGCGCGGGCAGCGCAGCTTCTTGGCGTTCCGGTGGTAACGTGTTTCCTGGGCTCCCCCATCTGGGCCTGGTGGTATTCCTTCCCCCAGACCACGCAGGAGATGGTGGCGGCGGGCTTCAGCCGCATCAAGGAATTGTGGACGCCGATCTTTGACGTATACGACGAATGCGGCGTCAAACTGGCGCTGGAAGTGCATCCCACGGAAATCGCCTTCGATTACTACAGCACCCGCCGCCTGTTGGAAACGCTGGACTACCGCCCCACCCTGGGCCTGAACTTTGACCCAAGCCATCTTGTATGGCAGCGGGTGGACCCCATCGTCTTCCTGCGGGACTTTGCCGACCGCGTCTATCATGTGCATTTGAAGGATGTGAAACTGAGCCGCGACGGGCGTGCCGGCGTCCTGGGCTCCCATCTGGAATTTGGCGATACGCGCCGGGGCTGGAACTTTGTCTCCCTGGGCCATGGGGATGTGGACTTTGACGCCATTATCCGGGAGCTGAACCAGATGGGCTACCATGGCCCGCTTTGCGTGGAATGGGAAGACAGCGGCATGGAAAGGATGCGGGGCGCCGCGGAAGCATATGAATTCGCCAACCGGATGAACTTCGAGCCCTCCGCCTTCGCCTTTGACAGCGCGCTGAAGGCCGATTAGCCCTTCAGCCCTCCTCCAGCATGGCCATCAGCCTGCTGCCGCTTAGAAAGCTCAGGTCCAAAGCCGCCAGCGACGCGGCGGCAGGCAGGTTGATGGGCTCCGGGCCTAAAAGGCCTATATCCACCGTATGGCGCTTGGTGAAAATGCTCTTGGCGTACAGCGCGTCCAGCATTTGAAAATACAGCGCCCGCTGCCTGTGCAGCCATGTGCAGTAAATCAGCAGCTCCTGCGGATCGTAGTTCATGATGATGGCGCAGGTGGTGTCCACCAGATACCCCACCGCTTGGGCGAATACCTTGCGGGCCACCGGGTCATCCTTTTCGGTAAGCGCGATCACATCCTCCACCCGTTGGCAGCTTCCGCCCGTTTGGGCATTATATTGCTTTACAATGCCGATGTCCGAGCAGTAAAGCTCCAGGCAGCCCGTGTTGCCGCAGGAGCAGGGGATGCCATCCTTGCGCACGGTGAGATGCCCGATCTCCCCCGACAGGCTGTGGGAGCCGCGAAATACCTCGCCATGGATGACAAGCGACGCGCCGATGCCTTCGCAGATGGAAAGGAACGCCGCGCACTCCCCGTGTTTGAGCTTTCCCGCATGCTGAAGGTAGCGTATGCCGGCATACACATCCTTGTCCACCGCCACGGGGAGCGCCAGGGCGTCCGAAAGGCGGTGGGCCAGAGGGTACTGCTGCCACAGCGGCGCGGCGGCGATCTCCAGCACCGTCCCCCTTTCAAAATCCACAGGGCCCGGCACGGTAACGCCTACGCCAAAGCAGTCCTCCCGCCGCGCATTTCCGGCGGCGATCTCCTGCTCCACGGCCTTTACAACAAAGGAGGCGTATGTCTCCGGCCCGGTTTCATCCAATTTGAGGGGATACGTGCTCTTATGCTTTAGCTGAAGGTTCATGTCGAAAAGGCCGGTCTCCAGCCTGTCGGTGCGGATGCCGGCGCCTATAAAAAAGCCCAGCTCCCTGGGGATCGCATAGCTGAAGGGCTTGCGCCCGCCGCTGGAGCCTTGGGACCCGGTGCATGCGATCACGCCCCTTTGCTCCAGATAGGATACAATCCCGTGCACCGCGGAAGGCGCAAGGCCCGTCTTGTTCGAAATTTGCGGTTTGGAGATGCCCGGGTGGCGCGCAATGAGCCGCAACACGGTTTTATAATGCTCGCGCTTGATTTGGCCCGCTGCCGCCATGATGACCCTTCTTTCTATACAATACAAAAGTTATTCCCATAGTAGCAGGAACCGCAGCATTCGTCAATGAGGAAGGATGTACGCCCCCGGGCGGAAATACATGAGCAAAAACGAAGCGTCCCTGGAACTGATCCGCCCCCGGAACGGCCATTTTCAATACGCCGTGCTGGACTTTGACGGCACCCTCAGCCTGATCCGGGAAGGCTGGCAGCAGATCATGATCCCCTATTTCGCGGATATCCTGACGCAAACGCCCGGGGGCCGCTTAAAGGACCCCGCCGGGCTGTACGAACTGGCCCGTGAATTTATCTTTTTTCATACGGGCAAGCAGACCATTTACCAGTGCATCGCCCTGGCGGAGGAAATCAAAAAGCTGGGCGGCACGCCGGAAGACCCGCAATGCTATAAGGATGAATACCACCGGCGGCTGCTTGAACGCATTGACAGCCGCCTGAAAGGGTTGGAGGACGGCTCCATCGATCCGGAAGCATTAACGGTGCCCGGCACTTATGAACTGCTGTCCATGCTAAGCGGCCACGGCCTCACGCTGTACTTGGCCAGCGGCACCGATGAAGCCTACGTGCTGAATGAGGCCCGGCTTTTGAAGCTGGACCATTACTTTGGGGGGCACATCTACGGCGCCCAGCGGGACTACAAGACCTTTTCCAAAAAGAGGGTCATCGAACGGATCTTAAAGG
>JAEWWY010000196.1 GCA_023458835.1 Bacillota bacterium | reverse complement strand
AACGCTCCGCCCCCCAACCGCCGGGCCTTCCGGGCGGGGGTTTGGCGCGGGCTGCGCTGTCAGACAGCCAAAGCGACAATTGATACGCCATGCATTGATACCCTGGCCTGCCTGTGCTATCATCATGTTGCCGGGCCATGCCGGCTTATATGAGAAGGAGTGCAGTCAAATGGAGCGGGAACGCAGGAGTTATGTTTGCCCAAAGTGCGGCAACACCCAGTATGAATCAGACCAATTTCAGGCCACAGGCGGAAACTTCGCAAAGCTGTTTGATGTGCAGAACAAAAAGTTCATCACCCTCTCCTGCACGCAGTGCGGCTATACGGAGCTGTACAGGGCCCAGACCGATACGGGAATGAACATCCTGGACTTTTTGTTCAAGTAAGCATTGAACAAGGGACCACAAAATTGAATTCTCCCTGAAGGCAGGAAAAGGCACCGCGGCCAAAGAAAAATAATGGCAGTGTCATGCATATCCTTTTGTGAAAAGAGGCGGTTCCACCCTATCAGGAACAAAGGAGCGTGCGATATGCAAAACTTTGTCATCACCATCGCCCGGGGCTTCGGCAGCGGCGGCAAGCAGATCGGGCTGAAGATCGCCGGCGACCTGAACATCAAGCTCATGGATAAGGAGCTTTTGCAGTTGGCGTCCATTGAAAGCGGCATCAGCGAGGAGCTGTTCGCCCTGGCGGATGAAAAGCTCAGCCGCCGCCTTTTGATGCAGGTGCCCGACCGGGAGCATTACGGCAATGTGCTCACCCCGGAAAACAGCAGGTTCGTGTCTGATATCAACCTGTTCAATTACCAGGTGAAGATTTTAAGGATGCTGGCGAAAACCGAATCCTTTATCGTTATGGGCAAGGCCGCCAATTTTGTTCTGCGGGATCTTCCCAATGTGGTCAGCGTCAATATCCAGGCCCCCTTTGAGGACTGCGTCAAAACCATTATGGAGCGCTCCGACATGACGGAGAAGGAAGCCGCCCAGGCCGTCCGCCGCACGGACAAGTACCGCTCCGATTATCACAAGTATTATACCGGCCAGAACTGGAAGGATGCCATCAACTATGACCTGTGCCTGAACAGCTCCCGCATTGGCTGGGACAACTGCGCCGAAGTGATCAAAGGATGCGTGACAATGAAACTGGGCATCGATTTATAGGCGCATGCGCAATCCGCGCATGAATAGCGTACGTAGAACGGATTATGCGGACCGGCCGTAACGGTGTGCGCCGTATCAAGCCAAATAAAGATTGCTTTTTTACAGAATAGAAAAAGCCTGCCTTTTCAGGCTTCGTTTCCACCCTGCCTGAACTGAGTCGGCGTAATCCCCTTCTCCTGCTTGAACACCTCCCCCATGCGGGCGGCGCTTCCAAAGCCGGAGGACAAGGCCACCGCCTTGAGCGGCAGCTCGGTGTTCAACAGCAGTGACTCCGCCTGCCTGAGCCTTAGCGTCAGCAGCACCCTTTGGGGCGGCATGCCGCAGATCGTGACAAATACCCTGAACAGTTGTGAGCGGCTCAGGCCCACAAAGGCGGCCACATCCGTAATATGCAGGTTCCGCTGATAATTGGCCTCCATGTGCCAATACGCCCGCTGATAATGCCGCTCGCTTTCAGATAGCGCGCCCTTGCCGGAAGAAGGGGCGCCGCTTTGTTTTATCATGGCAAAAAGGCGGTACAGCCCCCCCATGGCGGCCATTTCCCGCATGTCCAGCGATGCCGAATCCTCATAGATATCGTGCAGAATCCCGATTGCCTTCAACCCATAATCCCCCAGGGACAAAACGGGGCTTTGGGGCGTAACATCCAGCAATCCGGTAAGCTCCGCCGCCCCCAGACCGGAATACCCAACCCAACTGTACACCCAGGGCGCATACGCATCCGCCGTGTAAACGGTGACTTCATTGGGAAAGATCATAAAGCCCTGGCCCTTTGATATTTCAAAGCGCCCCCATGCGTTTTGAAAGACGCCCTTCCCCGCGGAAACGATGTGCATCAGGTAATAATCCCGCACGGCAGGGCCGAAGCTGTGATTGGGCTCACAGGCCTCCATCCCGCAATCCCGCACATAAACCTCACTTTCAGCATTTGGCAAATGACTGTATTGCCTCATGTTTCTTGCCATCCAATCTTTCAAAATGCAACATTTCACGTATATTATGCAACACCGGCCCCTTGCTTGCAAGGGGCAAAATGACTATACTGGGTGTATCTGTTCACAAGGAGGATTTGGGTTATGGCAAAAATCACGTTTATGGGCGCCGGCTCCACCGTGTTCGCCAAGAACGTACTGGGCGACAGCATGCTGACGCCGGCGCTGCAGGATTCCGTCATCGCTTTGTACGACATCGACCCCGAAAGGCTCAAGGAATCCCAGCTCATGCTGGACACCATCAACCGCAACCATGGCAGCAAAGCCACCATCAAGGCATACCTCGGCGTCCAAAACCGCAAGGAAGCGCTCAGAGGCGCCAATTACGTCGTCAACGCAATCCAGGGGGGCGGATATGAGCCCTGCACCGTAACGGATTTTGAAATCCCGAAAAAGTACGGCCTGAAGCAGACCATCGGCGACACGCTGGGCATAGGCGGCATCTTCCGGGCGCTGCGGACCATCCCCGTGATGCTGGATTTTGCCAGGGATATGGAAGAAGTCTGCCCGGACGCCTGGTTTCTCAATTACACCAACCCCATGGCCATGCTCACCGGCGCCAAGCTGCGCATGACACCCATCAAAACCGTGGGCCTCTGCCACAGCGTGCAAGGCTGCGTGCCAGACCTGCTAAAGGGCCTTGGAATGGCCTATGATCCCAAAATACAGTGGCTGATCGCCGGCATCAACCACCAGGCCTGGCTGCTGTCCCTTACCCAGGACGGCAAGGACCTGTACCCCGAGGTCAAGCGCCGGGCCGGAGCGCGCACCGAAAAGCATCACGACATGGTGCGCTATGAGATCATGAAGCGCTTTGGGTACTACGTCACTGAATCCAGCGAGCATAACGCGGAGTATATGCCCTTCTTCATCAAGGACAAATATCCCGAGCTGATCGAACGGTTCAATATCCCCCTGGATGAATATCCCCGCCGCTGCGTGGAGCAGATCAAGCGCTGGGGCGATCTGCGGGACTCGCTGTTAAGCAACCACGAGCTCACCCATGTGCGCTCCCATGAATATGCCAGCTATATCATGGAGGCCATGGAGACCAACGTGCCCTACAAGATCGGCGGCAAC
>JAEWWY010000195.1 GCA_023458835.1 Bacillota bacterium | reverse complement strand
CCCTTTGCCTATATCCTGATCGGCGGCATCTTCCGCAACATGGACGCCAACCTGGAGGAAGCCGCCACCATATTGAACACGCCCCGGTGGAAAACCTTCCTGCGGGTCACGCTGCCCATGGTGAAGCCCGCGATTTTAAGCACCGTGCTGCTGGTATTCAGCAGTGCCATGGGCTCCTACCCCGTGCCCCACTACCTGAACCTGACCACGTTGTGCACCAAGTATGTGCAGATGGGTGAAAAACCCGTAGGTGAGGCCGGGATTCTGGCTGTTATCATGATCGAGTTCGGCGTGCTGATCTTGATCGTCAATCAGAACACTACCGGCGGCCGCAAGAGCTATACCACCGTCACCGGCAAATCCGGGCAAAGCAGCAAGGGCAACCTGGGCCGGGCCGGAAAGTACATCGTGGCGGCGGTTTTCCTGGTGCTGACGCTGCTGACCAGCATTTTTCCCATTGTGACCTTCGCTGTGGAACCCTTCCTGCCCAACCCCGGCGACTACAGCTTTATGACCAGCGGCATTGCCGGAAACCTCACCGCCAAATGGTGGATGACGCCTGAAAACATCACCGAAAACGGCATGTACGGCCAAAAGGGCATCCTGTTCAACCCCACCATCTGGAATGCCTTTATGGGCACGGTGATCGTTGCCGTGGCCTGCGCACTACTGGCGGGCACCATCGGCTTGCTGGTGGGCTACTGTGTAAGCAAGAACCGCCGCAGCAAATGGGCGGCCTATGTAAACAGCATGGCCTTCCTGCCCTACCTGATGCCGTCGCTGGCGGTGGGCGTCGCGTTCTTTATATTCGGCTCCTCCCTGGGCATCTTCAACACCTTCCTGCTGCTGATCCTGGCCGGCACGGTCAAGTATATCCCCTTTGCCAGCCGCAGCGCCTTGAATTCCATGATGCAATTGAGCAGTGAGATCGAGGAAGCCGCCATCATCCAGAACATTCCCTGGCACAAGCGGATGCTGAAAATTATCATCCCCATCCAGAAATCCTCCATCATCAGCGGCTATCTTCTGCCGTTCATGACGTGCCTTCGGGAACTGACGCTGTTCATGCTGCTGTGCTCGCAGACAAAGATCATCACCACGCTGCTGGACTATTTTGATGAAATGGGCCTGTACGCGTTTTCCAGCGGCATCAACCTGATTTTGATTGTGTTTATCCTGATCTGCAACGCCCTGGTGAACAAGCTGACGGGCGCCAGCCTGGATAAGGGGATCGGAGGGAACTGACATGGCAAGAATCGAACTGACAAACGTGACCAAGCGCTGGGGCCAGTTCTACGCGGTGGACCATCTCAACCTTGTGATTGAGGACAATGCCTTTGTAACGCTCCTGGGCCCCTCCGGCTGCGGAAAAACCACCACCCTGCGCATGATCGCCGGGCTGGAAACGCCCACGGGCGGCCGCATCACCATTGACGGCGTGCCGGTGTTCGACAGTGAAAGGGGCATCAACATCCCTGCCAACAACCGCAAGGTGGGCTTTTTGTTCCAGAACTACGCCCTGTGGCCCAACATGACCGTGTATCAGAATATTGCCTTTGGCCTCTCCAACATGAAGGAGGAGCTGCCTGAGGTGGATTTTGAAGCACGCAGCGCGGGCCGGCTGCTGGAGATTCTTCAAAAGTCCGGAGACGCAGTTTCGCTTGTCCGCGATTGCCAGGACAAAAACGGCAGGCTGGACGCGGCAAAGGCGCTGCTGCGTTTGATCGATACGTATGAGATTTCGCAATATACGGCCAAAGCACTGATGGGCTATAAGCTCCACGAGGCGCGGGATGCTATAAGCGCCGCGCAGGAGGCCGCCCGGCCGCTGCAGGAAACGCTGGAAGCCCGCAGGGCAAAGCACAAGGCAGCGGGCGCCACGCTGAATGAGCGCTATGAACTGATGCGGAACGGCGCGGTGCAAAAGAGCGTGCGCAAGCTTTGCAGGGAGGAAATCGACCTGATCGTGCGCCGGGTATCTCGGATCGTGAAGATCGGCATGTTCATGGACCGCTATCCCAGCGAGCTGTCCGGCGGCCAGCAGCAGCGGGTGGCCATTGCCAGGACCCTGGCACCGGGACCCAAGGTGCTGTTTATGGAGGAGCCCCTTTCCAACCTGGATGCCAAGCTCCGCCTGGAAATGCGCTCCGAGCTGCAGCGGCTGCACCTGAATACAGGCAGCACCTTCATTTACGTAACTCATGACCAGATGGAGGCCATGACCCTGGCCACCAAAATCTGCCTGATGGACAACGGCGTTTTGCAGCAGTACGATGAGCCGCTGACCGTGTACAACAAGCCAAGCAACCTGTTTGTGGCCGACTTTGTGGGCAATCCTGCCGTCAACTTCATCGAGGCCGGCGGCAGCCAGCAAAGCGACGGTTCGCTGGAGCTTACGCTGCTGGGCGGCGCCCGTGCCGTATTCCAGCCTGCCCAGGGCATTGAGCTTGGCAAATGGCAGGACATGGCCGATGAGCAGGAGAAGGCGAAGCGCGCCGGGGAACTGGCAGCCCAGAAGGATGCAAAACACGTGGAAAAGGGCAACAAGGACAGCGCCTTCAAGTACCATATTGCCAGGGTGGACGAGAATGAGTTTGAGGACGCCTCCGGGGAGGCCCGGGATGGGTTTGTATTGGGCGTCCGCCCCGAATTCATCAGCATCCGGGAGGATGGCGCCATCGAGGGCGAAATCTTCAGCGCCATGCCCACCGGCATGGAAACCACGGTGCGCGTAAGGATCGGCAACCTGCTTTTGACCGGCGTTGTTTTCGGTGGCGTCCTGTACAAGATCGGCCAGAAGGTCAGGCTTGATTGTACCGGCGGGAATATCATGCTCTTCAGCCGCAAAAACGGTAGGATGATCACCTGGGGAACGCTGAAGATAAGGTAATATCCGCCGCAGCCGCACGTCCCTGCGCCCGGTATGAAATCTTGCACACCATCATGACAGGCAGCGCCTGGCCCGCAGGGCTTGGCGCTGCCCAGCGTGTCAACAAAGTGGCAAAGCCACTTTGTTGAGCCTTTTCCCTCGCCGCACTGTAAAAACCTTCGGTTTTTACGGCCGTTTGCTCGGGCAAGGTAGGAATTTCTTCGAAATTACCGTGAAAACAAACTAATTAAACTCAAACAAGCCCATAGCAAAGCTATG
>JAEWWY010000194.1 GCA_023458835.1 Bacillota bacterium | reverse complement strand
TGTACAACTGGAACGAATTCATCTATGCGCTGGTGCTTATCAACCGCGCAACGGAAAAAACGCTGCCCCTTGGCATACGCGACTTCTACGGCTCGGAAACGGTGAACATCCCCGCCGTTTTGACCGCGGTGCTGGTGGGCTCGCTGCCGGTGATGCTGTTTTATTTCTTCGCCCAGGAGCAGGTGATCAACGGCCTCAGCGCCGGTGCAGTCAAGGCGTGACGGGAATGGGGGAGAAGTAAGCGGAGAGGGAGCTTTTTGAAAAAATCCCCCTCTCCGCGCCTCACCCTGAAAAACTTCTAATGGGAAAGGTAAATAAACAGATCGGCCGCTGTCCGGCAGGAAGAAGCCCCGGCAGAGACGAAAATACACATTATGCGGTCGTAGGGGCGATTATCAATGCCCGCTGCGATCCGGCGCGAACACGTAGCAGGAGGAAGGATCATTATGTCCAGAATCGGGGACAACCTGGAAAAACTCTTTTCCCTGGAAGGGAAAGTAGCCTTGGTAACCGGGGCCGGCGGCGGTATCGGCGCGGAACTGGCCAAGGGGATGGCAGATGCCGGGGCGAAGGTGGCGCTGTGCGATATAAAGCCGGAGCCGCTGAAGGCGGTGCAGGCCGAGATCCAGGCGGCGGGGGGCGCCGCATCCTCCCACCTGATGAATGTGTCCGACAAGGCTTCGGTGGATGCGGCGGTGGAGGATATTATAAAGACCCACGGCCATATCGACGTGCTGGTGAATTGCGCCGGCATCAACAAGCGGGAGGGGCTTCTGGATGTGGAAGAGGAAACCTACGACCGCATCATGGATGTGAACCTGAAGGGCGTCTTCTTGGTCAGCCAGGCCGTGGGGCTGCACATGATCCGCCAGCGCTCCGGTTCCATCATCAACATCGGCTCCCATAATACGGGGGCTGTGCTGGGGGGCGTGTCGGTGTATGCCGCCACGAAATCGGGCGTGCTGGCGCTCACCCGCTCCATGGCGGTGGAATGGGCCAAGCACGGCATCCGCGCCAACTGTGTAAGCCCCGGACATATCCTGACGCCTTTGACGCTGCCCACCTGGGAGCATCCGGAGCGTTCGAAATATTTAAACGAGCGCATCGCCATGCAGCGGCCGGGCGCCCCCAAAGAGATCGTGGGCGTGTGCGTGCTGCTTGCCTCCGACGCGGCCGGCTACATTTCCGGATCGGAATACCGCGTGGACGGCGGCTGCCTTGCCGGCGGCCTGCCCTGGCCCTATGACACGAAGTATTGATCCTTTGGATTGGATGTAGAACTGCATTATACTAATGGAATTCAACAGGGTGGTCTCATGTAAAGTTTTTTGCCTCCGAAGGTCCAGGGCGATCGGAAAGCCCTGGCCGCCCCCGCGGGGGCGAAATTCTTTTTTCGAAAATTTCAATGAGACTGCCCTGTAGATTTCAAGATCATGCTTGACAAGGCCCCATTCTGCGCGTATAATGCGTGCAACAGCATACAAACCGTTGAATAAGACGAGTACGCACGGAAAACCTTTTTCAGAGAGCCGCAGGCGGTGAAATTGCGGCAAAGGAAGCTGTGCCGAATGGACTTATGAGGGCAGGGCGAAAGGCAACGAGTAGTACCTGACGGGAACTCCGCCCGTTATAAAGGGAGCATATATGATGGTATATGGAATGAGTGGGCGCTAAGCCAATTTGGGTGGTACCGCAGGAGTTCATGCTCTTGTCCCTTACAGGGGGACAAGGGCATTTTTTTATGGCTTTGTAAGGTCCCGTAAGTCGCGCAACCGCAGCCGGATACCGGCCGCGCGGAAAATAAAGCAAAGGAGAAGGCAACATGGCAAAGATTCCCTACAGGCTCTATCTCACCGAGGAGCAGATGCCAAAGCAGTGGTACAACTTAAGGGCAGATATGATTCAGCAGCCCGATCCCTACATCCATCCCGGCACCATGCAGCCAATCAAGCTGGAGGAACTGTACCCCATTTTTTGCGAGGAACTGGCCAGGCAGGAAATGGACAGCACCACCAGGTACATCGACATCCCCGAAGAGCTCATCGATATTTACCGCATCTACCGCCCCTCACCCCTGGTCCGGGCCTACAACCTGGAGAAGGCGCTCCAAACTCCGGCCAAAATCTACTACAAGTACGAGGGCAACAACCCCTCCGGCAGCCATAAGCTCAATTCCGCACTGGCTCAGGTGTACTATGCCAAAAAGCAGGGCCTCAAAGGCCTTACCACCGAGACCGGCGCGGGCCAGTGGGGCACGGCCATGGCGGAGGCGGCCTCCTACTTCGGCCTTCCCCTGACGGTATACATGGTAAAGGTCTCCTCCCAGCAAAAGCCCTACAGGAAAAATGTAATGGAAACCTTTGGCGCAAAGGTCATCGCCAGCCCCAGCGATGTGACGAATGTGGGCCGGGCCATGCTTGCACAAAATCCCGACAGCAGCGGAAGCCTGGGCTGCGCCATCTCGGAAGCCATTGAGACGGCGGTATCCAGCGAGGGCTGCCGCTACGTGCTGGGCTCGGTTTTGAACCAGGTGCTGCTGCATCAGTCCATCATTGGCCTGGAAGCAAAAAAGGCCATGGAGTTGCTGGATGAATATCCCGACATCATCATCGGCTGCGCCGGCGGCGGTTCCAACATGGGCGGGCTGATGGCGCCCTTCATGCAGGATAAGATCCTGGGCAAGGCAAATCCCCGCTTTATCGCCGTGGAGCCGGCCTCCTGCCCCTCCATGACCAGGGGCAGATACGCCTATGACTTTTGCGACACGGGTAAAATCACGCCCCTGGCCAAGATGTACACCTTGGGCAGCGGGTTCATGCCCTCGCCCAACCATGCCGGGGGGCTTAGGTACCACGGCATGTCGCCCATCCTCTCCAAGCTCTACCATGACGGGTATCTGGATGAGGCGCAGGCTGTGGAGCAGACCAAAGTCTTTGATGCCGCCGTGTTCTTCGCCAGGCATGAAACCATCCTGCCCGCGCCGGAATCTGCCCACGCCATCCGGGCGGCCATGGACGAGGCCATCCGCTGCCGGGAGGCAGGGGAGAGCAAGACCATTTTGTTCGGCCTGACCGGCAC
>JAEWWY010000193.1 GCA_023458835.1 Bacillota bacterium | reverse complement strand
TGCCAGATGCCCTCCACCTGGCCCGTAGCGGCGTCAAGAAGGACGGTATAGCCATCCTGACCGTAGCCGAAGAAGGAGACGCACCAAACCTTTACCGGCTTTTCTCCTATATGATGATCGATCAAGCATTGGACGGTGATATCACACGCCGCAAGCTTCCCCGTGTCCAGGCCGTAGACATCCGCCAGCGCCTTGAGTGCCAGGGCTGTTGCGTCGTCCTGGGAAATGTCGCCTTCCTCCGGCGTCACATAGCAATACATGGCCGGGTCATACCCCGCCTCACGCATCAACCCGTCATAGGCGGCGTTGTCCTCAATGGACATTTGACCCGGGTTCACATCCTTAGGATACTTGTCCAAAATAGCCTGGAGCCCGGCCAGCAGGCCGCGGACCCACGGCAGCATGTCAGAGCTATACGCCGCGGCCTGGCCGAAGGTTTGCCGGGTGTAAGCTTTGTCTCTGTTCACCCCTGCCAAAGACCATTCGCAGGCGAGCACCCGGCCGCTGCCGGCGTGGACGGTCACGGTATAGCTGCCCAGCTTGTCTTCATACCGCCAGCGCCAGTTGGGCTGTTTCTTGGGAGAGAAAGTGATTTGCCAGTCCCGCTCCCCGCTTTTGACCATCATCGCCGTGCGCAGGGCGAAGAAAGGGAAATCCTCCTTGGTAAAGCCGAAGGTGTCTTCCAGGGCGGCCTTGGCGGCGGCCAGCGCCCGGCTTTCCGAAATGTCTCCGCCGTTGGGGACCACGTATTCCCCCGCCGGCAAAAGCACCCGCAGGCCCGCCTGGGAAAAGCGTTCCGCCACCCGGGCCTTTTCAGCCGCGGAAAGCAGTTCGAACGCGCCGCTTTGGGCATATTCCCGGGCCGCCTCCACATACTTGGCAAGATCGCCCTCCGGAAGGGTGCGGTCCTCATCCTCCGCGTACCATTTGCAAAAGGGGATTTTTCCGGAAGGGGACTGGATGGTAATGCCGTAGAGCGTCTGCCTTGTGCGGGGGTAGGTCAGTATCACCCGGTATTCCCGCACGCCTTCTATCAAATAAAAGGAAATTTCCTGGCGCAATGCCTCAAGGACATCCTGGCTCACGCCATACTTGGACGCCACAGCTTGACGGGCCAGGGTCACGGCCTGCTCCGGAGGGATGTCCGTATCCTCCGGCGCGATGTGGATGACCGACGCCGCGCCTGGATTGGCCAGGAGGGGGGCATCCAGCGCTGCCCGTTCCTCCAAGGTCATTTCTTCGTACCCCTTCAGCGCCGCTTCACTCCAGGCTTTGACGCTGTTCCGGCGCAGGGAAATGGCCCGCTCCAACTGCTTGGCGCCCCAGGCGCTGGCCCCCAGGTCACCGGGAGGCAGGCCGCTGTCCTGGGTGTTATCGTGGCTCCAGGTGGCTTGGATGAAGCCGTCCTCCCGGCAAATGACGGTATACACCCCCATGGCTTCCATGTTCAGCGAAAAGGGCTCAAAGCGCACCACCCAGCCATCCTGCTCCTTCCGGGGGGAAGTTCCGAACAAGTCCAGCATTTCATCGGTCAGGCCATACTTGGCGCTGATGGCGCCCCGGGCCTTTTGTACGGCGTCGTACTGCAGGGAAAACTGCATGGTGAAGGCCAGCGCGGTGAGGCAGAGGAGCAAAAGCATGGCGCAGACGGCCACCATCGTACGCAGCTTCACGGTTTTTCGCGGGGTGCGGATACGGCGCAGCACCTCTGCCTGGCCGCTCCAGTCCATGGCCGCCAGACGGTCGTCGATGGCGGTTTTTAAATCATTCCTCATCGAAATACCATCCTTTCAGCGCTGCGCGCAGCCTTCCCTTTGCCCGGCTCAGCCGGGAGACCGCGCTGGATTGGGAAATCTGAAGCGCCTTTGCAAGATCGGCCACCTTCATCTGCTGGTAATACCGCAAAAGGATCACCTGCTTGTCCCTTGGGGGCAGGCCCATCACGGCGGAAAGCACCGTATCGTCCCGGAAGCAATCCTTCTGCCCATCCTCGGCCGCGGCGCAAAGGGGAACGGTGCGCCTGCGCCACCTAAGCCACGCGCTGCGGCGCATATCCTTGCAGGCGTTGATGGCGATGCGCATCAGCCACGTTTTTTCGCTGGACTCCCCCCGAAAGCGGCCAAGGTGTGCGTAAGCCTTCAAAAAGGTTTCCTGCACGGCGTCCTCGGCCAGGGACAATTCGCCCAGGTACAGGTAGGCCATGCGGATAAGCTCCGTACGATATTCCTCCATCATCCGGATCAGGGTCGCTTCCCGGTCAATATCTGTTGGCACCGCCTGTTCCAGGGAACTCACCGGCTCACCTCCCGCGGCTGATTGATCGCTTTATTGATTAGACGAAGGTTTTTGCAAAAACCATTCGCGGCAGGATATTTGTTGCGAACTTCCTCTTGACTGTGCCGTTAGGGAAGGTGTTATGCTATGCTCAGCAACAGGAAAGGGGCCTGTATATGGAAAACTGCGTCAAGATCCGGGAGGTCACCGCCCGCTATAACATTACCGCCCGCACACTGCGCTACTATGAAGACATGGGGCTGATCGAAAGTGTGCGCGAAAGGGATTGCGCCTACCGCATGTACGGCGCGGATGCCGTGAAAAGGCTGGAACAGATCCTTATTCTGCGCAAGCTGAATATCAGCATCAAGGATATCGCCCGCATTTTCGCCTCGAAGGATGCCGGTGTGGTGCTGGAGGTGCTAAGTCAAAAGGCGGCGGACATCGATGATGAGGTGGCGCTGCTGCACGAGCTGAAAGGGCTTATCCTGGCGTTCATGGAGCAGATCCGCGAGATGGATTTCCAGAAGGAGGCGGATGTAAAGCGGCTGTATGAAAAGGCCGGCGAGATTGAGATGCAATTGACGCATGGAGCCTATGAGGGCAATCCGGCCACAGTAAACCGCATGATGGCCGTGGCCGGGCGCCTGGAAAAGCTGCCGGACGTACGGGTGGTGGAGCTGCCGCCATGCCGGATGGTATCCTCGGGGGTGGAAACGGGGGAGATGTTTGCGCCGGACAGCCGGCTGGCGCGGTTTGACAAATGGTTCAGCGAGGCGGATAAAAAGCGCCGTGACCGGTTCTTCCCGCGGGATTTTATGTGGTTTGACGAAGAGAACCGGGGGACCGTTTGGTGGTATGCGCTGCCTGAGGACGCGGAAGCGCCGGAGGGGTTTGAACTGGCGGATTTTGAGGGCGGACTGTACGCCGCCGCCGTTTCAAAGGATGGGGATACGGATGACGGCCTGCGGGTCTATAACGGCATCAAGACGTGGATAGACCATGGCGGATATTTTTCCCTGGACGAGCGCCCCGGCCATTATCATATGTGCCACATCATTGGCACGCCGGAGATCGGGCGGGCCATGGGCTACAGCCAGCTTGAAATCTATGTGCCCATCAAGCCGCGGCCCGCAGCGGCCGTGGATAAAATGCATATCCGCAGGCGCATCAACGATGCGGCCACGCTTCATTTTGATTTGCTGGGTGATGGCGCGCACATGGAAAAGCAGGCGTTTGAGCGCTATAAAATCATCCACCCCAAGCCGGGGGAAAGCGGACCCGCCTCGCTATACGATATCCGCCTGGATAACCTTACGCAGGCGCAGGCAGAAGAGTTGATCGGCGAAATCAAAGCAAAGGGGATGCATGTCTGGTGGGATATCTGCTTCCCGCCCGCAATCAAGGAGCTCATCTTCGGAAATCGCCCGCTCCCCGGGCCGGAACCCAATGGAGAGGAATCGTACATGGCGATGCCGGCCCATGAAAAGCCGGCGTATGATGCGCCGGACACCGCTATCACCGTCCGGCGCGTCACGGGCGCCGAAGCATTTTCCCAATGGGCAGAGCTTACGAACAAGCTCTTCGGCGAAGGCCTGCTCATGCATCCGGTTCATCATTATCATCTGGTGCAAAAGGGCGCGCTGAGCTGTTATATCGGATACCTTCATGGAACGCCGGCCGGCGTGTGCTGCATGATGAAGCGGGAGGACCTGGCAGGTTTGAACCTTGTGGCGACCAATCCGGCCTTCCGCGGGAGAGGGCTGGCAAGCGCCGTGTGCCAGAGGGCGGTTGAGGAAGCCATTCTGGACGGCGCCGCGCTCATTACCGGATGCGCCTGGCCGCAGGCGAAAGGGCTTGCCAGAAGGCTGGGGCTGGCATATTTCTAAAGCAGGCGGGTCCGGTAATATGCCGGATATGGATTGGCTTTGAATAAGGGCTTGACAATGCGGCCGGTTTTGCGGCCCTTGACGAAATTTACACGATCCTCCATGCCGCCGGTTACGGGCGGCATGGAGGTTGAAA
>JAEWWY010000192.1 GCA_023458835.1 Bacillota bacterium | reverse complement strand
CATGGAGGCGATGATATGACGATCGCGGATGTAAGCAAACAGCTTGGCTTCTCCCAGGACACCCTCCGGTATTACGAAAAGATCGGGCTGATCCCCCCGGTGAAAAGAAACAAGAGCGGCATCCGGGATTACGACGCGTTGGACCTGAGGCGGATCGAATTTATCAAATGCATGCGGGACGCCGGGCTGATGCTCGAGGTGCTGATTGAATACATGGCTCTTGTCAGGCAGGGCGAAGAAACTGTAGCCGCGAGAAAAGACATTCTGGTGGAGCAAAGAAATCAATTGACAGCCAGGATGGAGGTCATGCAAAAAACCCTTGACAAGCTCGATCATAAAATCAGCGTATATGAGGATGTGCTCCTGAAGAACGAAAGAACGCTGTCGCGTATGGAGGAGCTGGTGTAACGCCGTGCCGGCGTACTATCCCCCCGCGCGCGGCTGTGTACCGTCAAAATTACCGCCGGACAAATTCACGGGCAGGCGGCCTGAAAGGCCGGAAGCTTCACAAGAGGTATTTTGTGTTTACAAACCGGGCGCTGAAAAAATTGATCGTTCCCTTGTTCCTGGATCAGGTTTTTCTGATTGCCGTCAGCCTTGCGGCCACGATGATGCTTTCCTTTGCCGGCGAAGCGGCGGTGTCCGCCGTCTCCCTGGTGGATATGATCAATATGCTGCTCATGAATGTGCTTATCGCGCTGGCTACCGGCGGGGCCGTCATTGTCTCCCAGTATATCGGGCGGAATGAACATGATAACGCCTGCGCGGCCGCCGGCCAGCTTGTCACGGTCAGCATCGTGTTTTCGTCGGGCATTGCGCTGCTGGCCGTTCTTCTTCACAGGCCGGTCCTGCGTCTGCTCTTTGGCAGCGTCGCGCCTGATATCATGGCTGCTTCCATTACATACTTTGTCATCTCCGGATTATCGTATCCGTTCTTTGCCGTCTATCATGCCTGCGCCGCATTGTTCCGCTCCATGGGGAACTCCCGCATCCCCATGGCCGCTTCCATCGCCATGAATGTATTCAATGCCGCCGGCAGCGCCGTTGGTATCTTTTGGCTGGATGCCGGGATCACGGGCGTCGCCATGGCCGCGCTCATCGCGCGTATGGCTGCGGCCGTGGCCCTGATGTACCTGTCCACGCGCAGGAAGCATGCGCTGCATATCAAGCTCTCCGATGTCCTGTCCTGGAACGGACGGATGATACGCAGAATCCTGAACATCGGTGTTCCAAGCGGCGTGGAGAACGGCATTTTTCAATTGGGGCGCGTGCTGATCACCAGCATCATTTCACTGTTTGGCACGGCTCAAATCGCGGCCTCCGGTGTGGCCATCAGCTTTATGGGGCTGGCGGTCAGCTTTGCGGGCGCCATGAATTTTGCCATGGTGACTGTGGTCGGCCAGTGCCTTGGCGCGGGCGATTATGAACAGGCCGTCGCCTACACAAAGAAGCTGGTGAAGATTGCGTATATCGGAACACTCTGTATCAGCCTGGCCGAGACGCTTTTGCTTCCGCTTCTTTTAAGCCTTTATGCCTTATCCGCGGAAATCAAGGATCTGACCTGGATCCTGGTCGTCCTCCATAACGGCTTCGCCATCCTTCTGTGGCCCGCGTCCTTTACCCTTTCCTATGCGCTGCGCGCGGCGGGAGATGTGCGCTTCACCATGGCCGTATCCATTGCCTCCATGTTTCTCCTGCGCATATTGTGCGCCTATATCCTTGGCCTCTTCTTTCAAATGGGCATCATCGGCATATGGATTGCCATGGGCCTTGACTGGGCGCTGCGCTCGGCTGTTTTTCTTGCCCGGTTCAAAAGCGGAAGGTGGCGGAATTTTCAGGTCATCTGATTTCCCTTCCGGCTTTCCCTGCCGGCCGGGCGATCTTACCCGCAGAGCTGCCTGATATAGATCGGATTGGATAAGGCGATCAGCGTTTCACCGCGCCAGACTTCGCTGCGGAAGAACCTGCGCCCGCCAATATCCTCCAGGGTCTTTCGGTAGCTGAAGCGCCTGATCCGTTCCTCCAGCTCCACCCCCCGGTCGGAAAAGACCTTCATATAATAGCCTGGTTCCACGTGCTCGGCAAAAATCTCCAGCGAATCGATTTTTGAAAGTGTCACTTCATCACCCATGGAACAACCGCCTATCTTCAGTTGCAGCCATGGGCCGTAAGCGCTTTCGGTAATAAAGGCGCGTCCTTCGTCCAGGGCGGCCAGTATCCCCGCCGTGGACCGCTCCCTGCAAAACAGGCAATTTACAGGATAACGCTCGGATTTGGTTGTATGGGAATCGGTTCCCCCGGTAGCGGTGATCCGTTTCCCATCCACAAGCTGCCGGTGCCACCAGGCGATGGCATCCGCGTTCCCCCCTTTGTCAAACTGCCTGTTCCATGCCTCAAAATAGTCAAAGGGCACATCCCAGCCCACAGACCAGCCCAAGCCCCTGTGAAAGGGATGGTTCAACTGGATTCTGGCGCCCCGCGCTTTCATGCGGAGCATATAGTCCACAATTTCATGCTTTTGCGTCATGTGGGGCGCCAATTCGATCTCACGGATGCCCAGCACATTAAAATGCCCGCAGGTTTCAATCAGGGAGCATTCGGGCCGGGCACCATCAGCATGCCATCCAGGCTTTGCACCGGGGTGACCGCCCGAATGTCGTTATGATCGGTGACCGCCACAAAATCCAGCCCGGCGCCCTTTGCGTATTGGATGATCTTCCCGACCGGAAACACCCCGTCCTCGCTGTAGGCCGAGTGACAATGAAGGTCTCCCATGAGCATTTCCCCCGGATAAAAATAGGGGGTCGTTTCTTTTCTTTCATTATAATAGGCAATCTGCGCGTATAAATAAACGGCGGCATAGACCAATGCCACGGCGCCGCCTGCAAAGAGTAAAAAGTACATGAATATGACCATTCCTTTCCGCGAAGGGCATGAAGCGGAAGATAGCTTCCGGCCATTGGCTGAATGCCTTATGCTTCTCCCGCCCTAAAAAAACGGGTGGAGGCGGCACACAGGCCGCCTCCACCGCATGATGGCGTTGCTTAGCGCTTGAGGATTTTTACAGCCTCGGCGCTGATGGCGTCCAATGCCGCCTGGGGAGTCAGTTTGTTTTCAAAGATCACGGCCTGGATATTGGTGTTGATAACCGCGTTGACCTGGGACCAGGCTGCGTGCTGGCCAGGCTCCACAACATAGGAGAGCTGATCAAAGGCGACCTTGTACTGGGGATAGACCTCCCAAACCTCCGACACGGCCTTGCTGTCCTTGATGGTGTTCGTTACGGGGATGTAGCCCGTGTTCACCACAAACTTGGAGCCGGACTCCTCGGAGTACATGAACTTGATGAACTCCCAGGCGGCATCCTTCTTCTCCTGCGGGCATTGCGCCAGCACCGCGATGTTGCCGCCGCCGGTCTGCACCGCGTTGCGCTCTTTGCCGGGCAGGAACGCGGCGCTCACCTCGAACTTGCCGGCCGTATTGTTGATGGTATCCTTCAGGGCGGCGGTAGACTCGATCATCATCGCGGTCAGGCCATTGTAGAAATCCTGCTTGGTGACGGTGTAGCTGTCCTGGGCGGGGGGGATCTTCATAATGCCCTTGTCCCGCAGCGTCATCAGATACTGGAATGCATCCAGACCGCTCTGGTTATGAAAGCCAATGTCCGTCAGCTCCTCATTGAGCAGCGTGCCGCCCGCCTGGGGGATCAGGCTCTGGAATACGAAGGTGTCTATGGGAAACTCAATGCCGTATTGGACGGTGCTATCACCATTCTTGACGGTCAGCTTCTCCGCATAGGCGATCATCTCATCCCAGGTTTTGGGGGGCGCGTCGGGGTCAAGGCCGGCAGCGGCAAAGGCATCCCGGTTATAGAACAGGATGGGCGTGCTGCGGTTCAGGGGGAGGGAAACGACCTTCCCGTCATAGATGGAGAAGTTCATCAGGCCCTCGTTGAAGTCGCCGATATCGAAGCTGTCACGCTGCATGTACGGGGACAGGTCCTCCAGCGCCCCCACCTCGTGGTACTGGGGCACGGTGGCGCGCTCCAGCATAACGATCTCAGGCTGGGTGTTGGCGACAATGGCCTGCTGGATCTTTGCGCTGGCATCGCCATAGTAGCCCTGGAAGGTGCCGGTTACGTGGATGCGGTCCTGGCTGGCATTGAAATCCTCAATCTGCTGCTGAACGATTGCTTCCAGCGCCGAACCGATGGAAAACCAGTAGTTGATCTCAATCCTTCCGGTGTCAGATGCGGCGGCTGTATTGCCACAGCCCGCCAGAGGGAGCAGGAGCAATGCCAGGGCAAGAACCAAGGTAAACGCCTTTTTCATGAGTCCGTCCTCCTTTTTTAATTGTCATGGCAGCAGGCTGCCATAATGACCTTATTTAATGCCCGCATAGCCGATGGATGCCATCATCTTGCCCCTTGCAAAAAGGTAGGCAAGCAAAATCGGCAGCAGCAGGAATACATTGCCCGCCATCACCACGGGCCAGTTGAGCGTTCCCTCGCTGATTTTCAGCATGGCCAGGCCAACTGTCAGCGGCCGCAGGTCCTTCGTATCCGTCATCACAAGGGGCCAGAAGTAGGAGTTCCAGTTGTTGATAAAGCTGAACAATCCAATGGTGATCAGCGTGGGCCGGGCCATGGGCAGCATGATATGGGCCACCAGGTTGAATTCCCCGGCATTGTCCAGCAGGGAGGCCTCGATGATCTCATCGTTGATCTGCATAAAGCTCTGCCTGAGCATAAAGATGCCAAAGGCGTTTGCGGCGAAGGGCAGTATCTGCGGCCACAGGGAATTGAGCAGCCGCAGCTTTGCCATAAGCAGGTAAATGGGTACAAAGGTGACCTGGTTGGGCACCATGAAGGCAAGCATGACAAGGCCGAAAAGCGCGCCGCTCCCTTTGAACCTGTACCTGGCGAAGGCATACGCCGCCGGCACCATCACAAAAAACTGCAGGGTCATGGTGGCGGCCACCACAAGAAAGCTGTTGGCGGTATAGGTGAAAAACGGCCCGGACAGGAACACGCTCTGAAAGTTTTCCAGGTGTATGGCGGAGGGCAGAAGCCGCGGCGGATAAACGATGGAATCCCCGTAGCTTTTGAAGGCGGTGGTAATCAGCCACAGGAAGGGGAAGGCAAAGGACAGAATCAGCACCAGCTTGACAGGAACAGAAACACATTTTTTCAGAATTCGCATATCTGCCTCCGTTATCTGTAATAGACCTTCCTGGCCAGCAGCTTGAAATAGACGAAGGTAAGCGATCCCACCACGCAAAGCAGCACCGTGCTGGCTGCCGACGCATAGCCGATCATCATATGCGTAAAGGCATATTGGTGGATATAGAATACCATCACGTTGGTGCTGTTGACCGGGCCCCCCGCGGTCATCACATTGACGATATCAAACACATTGAAGGATGTGATCATCATCACCACCGCCAGGAAAAACAGCGTGGGCGAGATCATGGGGATGGTGATCCTGAAGAATGTCCTGACCCTGGAGGCGTTGTCCAGCTCCGCGGCCTCATAGATATCCCTGGGAACCGCCTTGAGCGCGCCGAGTATCACCAGCGTATAGTAGCCCACGTTTTTCCAGACGGTGACGATGACAACCGACATCATGGCGGTGGAGCTGCTTTCCAGCCACCGCAGCCCCGGAAGGCCCAGAAGGCTGAGCACATAGTTGAAAACGCCAAGCTGCGGGTCCATCAGCCACATAAAAACCATGGATATGGAAATGAGCGCGGTGATGTGGGGCAGGAAGATCACCGACTGCACGAGGCGGTTGAGGGGTGTTTCCCGCATAAGCACAAAGGCCAGCAGCAGCGCCGCGCCCATGGTGCATATCACCACGGAGGCGGTATACACCAGCGTGTTCCACATCACCTCGTAAAAAGCCGGGGACGTAAACAGGTCTGCGTAGTTCTCCATGCCGATGAAGTTGTTCCTGGGGCGGATCAGGTTCCAGTCGGTAAACCCCAGCACAACCTGGCAGATGATGGGATAGACGATGAACACGCAGATGGAAAGCATCGCCGGGGCGATCAGCAGATAGGGGCGCAGCTTCTTATGGATGGCCGCCCGCCTCTGGGCCGGAGTCAATACTCCCGATACGTTCCTAAAGCTTCCCATAGACGTACCTCTTGATTCTTTCCAGATAATCCCCGTAGTTGTTGAAATAGGGCTCTATGCGGTATCCCTGGCCGGCGAACAGATACAGATGCTCCGGGGCGACATGGAGATACAAATCCTCCATGGCCAGCTCCCCGGCCTCGGAGGTGCCGGTTTTGACCATCAGCTTGCCCAGCGCCGTATCCACCTGAAAATGGGTCTCGCTGCCAAGCATCTCCCTGGTGATGATGCGGCAGGGCAGGGACAAAAAGTCCTGGCGTTTTTCGTTGGTCAGCATGATATGCTCCGGCCGGCAGCCCAATTGCAGCCCCTCATCGCCGGTCACATGAATGTTCATGGGCGGGGTGCCGATGAATTTGGCCGTAAAGATATGCTGCGGATCTGAATACATGGCCTCCGGCGATGCTTCCTGCCGGATGACGCCATTTTCCATCAATACGATGTTATCCGCCATGCTCATGGCCTCGATCTGATCATGGGTCACATACAGAAAGGTGGTCCCCAAGCGCTTGTGCAGCTCTTTGAGCTCAATGCGCATCTGGGCGCGGAGCTTGGCGTCCAGGTTGGACAGGGGCTCGTCCATCAGAAAGATCCGGGGCTTTTTCACCATTGCCCGCGCCAAAGCGACCCTCTGCCGCTGTCCGCCGGAGAGCTGTGAGGGTTTTCGATCCAAATACTCCTCCAGGCCTACTGAAGCGCATACCTCCGCTATCAGCGCATCCCGCTCGCTCTTTGGAACCTTTAAATTTTTCAGCCCAAACTCTATATTTTCCCGCACCGACATGGTGGGGTATATGGCATAATTTTGAAACACCATGGCCACGCCGCGTTTTCCCGCGGGAACCCTGGTGACATCCTCGCCATCGATAAAGATCTTGCCCTCGGTCACGTCCTCAATGCCGGCAATCATCCTGAGGAAGGTGGTCTTTCCACAGCCTGAGGGGCCCACGAGCACGGTAAACAGACCGTCCTCCAGGGTCACATTCAGGTTGGAGATGATCGTGTGGGAACCATACCTTTTGACAAGATTCCTAACAACAATATTCGCCAAGTTAACTGCTCCTTACAGACCCATATTCTGCACATCCAAGGCGATACGCCCAAGACGCGGCAAGCAAAAAGAGCCATCGAAAGCTTATGTTTTTCAGCCCGCTCAGCAGCAAGTCAACTTAGGTGGAGTAGTATAGCATAATGATTTTTTATTTGCAATGGTCTTTTTATCCATACACGTAATTTGACATGATGCATAATAATTTATAGTATTTATATGCATTTTTTATATAAATGCGTTCCGTGGCGAAAATGGATTGCATTCAGCCTGACGGCCATGCTATACTTGTCGCCTGTTTTTGGCGGGCATTGAAAATATACGTCAATGTCCGCCGGAACGGACCGGCCCGCCTGATGATCCGCACCCCGCCCGGCACCAAATTCTGGATGAGGATGTGTATATTTATGCCGTCTTATGTAACGCATACCCTGTTTGGCCAGAGCGTGCTGAAAAGCTTGCTGGCAGCAAAGGAGGATGCCGCCGCCCGCATCATACAGGACAATCCCGCCGCCTTCCAATGGGGCGCCCAGGGGCCGGATATCCTTTTTTTCCGGAACGGCTTCAAGCGCGCGCCCAATCCCCTGGGTGATTATGGCGCCAGGATGCACAAAACGAAGAACGCCCTGCTTCTGGAGGCCATGCGGGAGTATCTTTCCCAAAATGGCGGAAACGGAGCCGCCGCTGCCTATGTATCCGGCTTTTTATGCCATTATTGCCTGGACCGCGCCGTGCACCCCTATATCTACTTCATGCAGGAAAAGATGCGGGACCGGTATCATTCCTCCCTGCCTTACGGCATCCACATGAAGCTGGAAACAGACCTGGATACCGCAATGTATCTGCGCCAGGCGGGCGGGAATATCAGGGCATACCGCATGGACCCGCAACTGATTGAGGCAAAGTCCCAACTGAAAGCAATCGGCGAGCTTCAGGCCCATGTGATCTCAAAGGTGTATCAGGGAGATTTCCAGCCTGAGGACATCGAGGCGTGCATCGTCAACGCCTTCAAAAAAGAGCGCTTCATGTTCGATCCCACCTATGTGAAAAGCTGGCTGTTCTGCAAGCTGCTGGATCTTATTCGAAACGAAAGAAACGCGCAGAGCGCCAATTGCAGGCCAAAGCGGGTGAATTATGACATCCTGAACCTTGGCAGGCAGGAGTGGCATAATTTCCGCGTCAAAGGCGCGGCCAGGCATGAAAGCGTGCCGGAGCTTTTCGATGCGGCTGTTCAGGCGGCCGCCGCGCTGATCGGGCAAATGTGGCAGGCTGCCGCGGAGGACCGCCCCCTCGGGCTGGACGATGATATTCCCACCTTTGATGACGGAAACCCCGCGGCCTTCGGCTTGGAGGTCTGAACGGGGAGAGCATGAGGATCCCGCCTTATACAGGCGGTCCGTATAAAAATGCAGGAGGAAGGGTATGGAAAAGAAGCAGTATCACATTGCCTGCGGCCAGGGGCAGGTGGGCCGTTACGCCATTTTGCCCGGCGATCCCGGACGCTGCGAGAAAATCGCACAGTACTTGGAAAGCCCGAAGCTGATCGCGCAAAACAGGGAATTTACCACCTACACCGGCTGCCTGGACGGCGAGCTGGTAACCGTCACATCCAGCGGCATTGGCGGCCCTTCCGCCGCAATTGCCATCGAGGAGCTGAACGCCCTGGGCGTGGATACTATCATACGGGTGGGCACCTCTGGCGGCATGTCCCGCAAGGTGCATGTGGGCGATGTGGTCATCGCCTCCTCGGCCATCCGCATGGAAGGAACCACCAAGGAATATATGCCCATCGAGTTCCCCGCGGCCGCTGATTTTGAGGTCACACGGGCCCTGGCGGAGGCTGCCCTTGAGAGCGGCATCCCCTATCACGTGGGGGTTGTGGAATGCAAGGACTCCTTTTATGGCCAGCACGCCCCCCAGCGCATGCCGGTTTCCTATGAGCTGGAAAACAAATGGAAGGCCTGGATACAGGGCGGAGCGCTGACCAGCGAAATGGAGAGCGCGGCGCTGTTTATCGTGTCCTCCGTGCTGGGCATCAGGGCGGGAAGCGTTTTGCTGGTCGGCGTGAATCCCGAATTGAAGAAGGCGGGGATCAACGAGGGCCATTGCAACGATACTGACCGCCCCATCCGGATTGCCGTCAATGCCATGAGAAGGATCATCCAAAATGACAAGGCGCAAAGCTAACCTTGGCCTTCGGCTGCTGGCGGCGCTGGCGGGCGTGGCAATGCTGGGTTTTTCCATCGCGGCGATGTTCTGGGCCGATATCGGCTCCGACCCCACCTCGGTGCTGGTGGACGGCCTCCACAGGGCCCTGAGCATCACCCACGGCAACGCCTCCAACCTGGTCAACATCGCGCTGCTGGTTTTGCTGGCGCTGGTGGACTACCGCAAGCTGGGGGCTTCCACCGCGATTTGCGCATTGACCTTGGGCAGCTTTATCGCCTTGTCCCAGCGCGTCTTTTTCGACGCCCTTCCCGCCGATGCGCATTTTGCGGTACGCCTTTGGGTGTGCCTGGCGGCGATCGGCCTCAACGGAATGGGGCTTGGATTGTATATCAATGCGGACCTGGGGACCTCGGCCTTCGATGGGATCATACTGTCGATGCATCAAAAATGGAGGATCTCCAGGCAGAATGCCATGTACTGCTTCTATGCGGTGGTATTCGTCATCGGCGCGGCCGTGGGCGGGGTCTGGGGCCTGGGCACGCTGCTGTCTTTGCTGCTGTGCGGCGTTGTTTTTGAGTTCTTTTTAAAGTTTTTTCAAAAAATACTGGGACCCAGGCTATTGCCCGGCGGCGGCGCCAGGATTCTGGCTTCAGGCGGCAGGGCGGAAAGGAAGTAATCCGTATGTATGCTTTAAACGAGCGTGGAGAGCAGTATCATCTGCAGATCAAGCCGGGCGACGTTGGCAGGTATGTGATTTTGCCTGGCGATCCCGGCCGGGTGGAGATGATCGCCGCTTTCCTGAAGGACGCCAGGGAGGTGGCCTGTCACCGGGAATTCCGCACCTATACGGGATACCTTGACGGCGTGAAGGTATCGGTAACCAGCACCGGCATCGGCTCCCCCTCCGCCGCCATCGCGGTGGAGGAACTGATCGCGGTGGGCGCGGACACCTTCATACGCGTGGGCACAGCGGGGATGATCCAGGATTATTTTGATGCCAACGACTGCATCATTGCAACCGGAGCGGTGCGGGATGAGGGGACTACGCTGCATTATGAGCCGCTTTCCTATCCCGCCGTGGCCGATTACAGGGTGGTTCAGGCGCTGGTTTGGGCGGCGAAAAAAAACAGCAAGGGGCATCATGTGGGGATCATACAATCCAAGGACGGCTTCTACGGCGAAACCGAGCCGGAGACGATCCCCGTGGAGCCCAAGCTGAGATATCAGTGGAGCGCATGGAAAAAAGGCGGCGTGCTGGCAAGCGAGATGGAAGCGGCCGCCCTGTTTGTGGTTTCCTCCATCCGCAAGGCCAGAACGGGCTGCATTTTGAACAACCGGGGCGATATGAAGGAGACGGTCAGGGTGGCCGTAGACGCCATCGGTTACCTGATCGGGCAGGATAAGAACGGATGATCCGAACCGCCTGACCGGCGTGATTTCAGGAAAGAGGCGGGCTTGAATGGAAACTGCCTATGAGAAGCTGTTAAGATGCACCGAAACGGTGAAGCGCCTGTCGGAAGGCTTTTCGCCTGCGATCGGCCTGATCCTGGGCACGGGCCTCAACGGTTCCGCCGGGAGCCTGGTTCAGGAAAGATTCACCATTGATTACGGCGAAATCGGGGGCTTCCCTGTTTCAACGGTGGAAGGCCATGCCGGCCGGTTCATCCTTGGCTGGACCGGCGGCGTTCCGGTTATGGTGATGCAGGGCCGCGTCCATTATTATGAAGGCTATTCCATGGACGACGTCATGCTGCCGGTCCGCCTCATGGGGCTGATGGGTATCCGGTGCCTCATCATTACCAATGGCTCCGGCGCGGTCAACCGGTCGTTCGCCCCCGGCGATCTGATGCTGATTACCGACCATGTATCGATGTTTATTCCTTCCCCCCTCATCGGCAGGAACATGGACGGGCTGGGCTGCCGCTTTCCCGATATGACAGAGGTCTACAGCCATGACCTGAACGCGGCCCTTCGCACCTCGGCCGCGGAGCTGGGCATTGGATTAAGGGAGGGCGTATACGCCCAATTGACCGGCCCGCAGTACGAGACGCCTTTTGAGGTCAGGCTCCTTGAAAAGCTGGGGGTTGATGCCGTCGGTATGAGCACCGTCTGCGAGGCGATCGCGGCGAATCATATGGGCATTAAAATTTGCGGCATTTCCAGCATCGGCAATATGGGGGCGGGGATTGAAAAAGGGCCGCTGACCCACGATATGACCAGGCCGCGCGACAACAGCGGCTTTGAAAGGCTTATAAGCCGGTCCATTGCCAAAATAGCCGCCCTGGCGGGATGATGCCTGGCAAAGACAGGCCTTCTGGGCCTCCGGCATATGATTGAATAGCCGGAGGCCATTTTTCGTACCCGCTTTTATCTGCGCGTTATTCATGCGGATAGCAAATACAAGCGCACGGTTACAGGTCAATGTGCCCCGTAGGCACATAATCCGCACAGCCCCCGTGAGCCCCCAAACCTCCCCGGCCGTTACAGCGCCTGCTCCGCCTCCGGGCACATGAGAAGGAACGCGCCCACGCCATGCAGGTCGTTGGTGCTGGTAGGGCGCGCGCAATAATGCGCATAATCCCCCACCCCGGTCCCTATGCAGATATTTCCGATCAGCATACCGTTTTCATCATGCTCCAGCCGGCGCAGGACGCCCTGGCATCCCTTTCTCGCCGTGTCCAGATGGGCCCTGTCCATCAGCCCCATCCGGACGGCCTTGCAGACCGCCGCCGTGTACAGGCATGTGCAGGAGGATTCCAGCCAGTTCCCCGCCTGGCCGCCCTTGTCGGTCACCTGGTACCACAGCCCGGTTTCCTTGTCCTGATAGGGTATCAGCGAAAGCAGCAGGTCGCAGGCAATCCGTTTGAGCACGGCCCGGCCGGGATGGGCCGCCGGAAGAAATTCCAGCTCGTCCAGCAGCGCCACCGGCACCCAGCCCATGGACCGGCCCCAAAATTCCCGTGAAAGCCCTGTTTGAGGGTCTGCCCAGGGCTGCTTTTTCTCATAGTCCCAGGCATGGTACCAAAGGCCTGTCCTGGGATCGCGGGTTTTCCGCTCCATCAGCTCCGCCTGGGAGACAACGCTGTCAAAGAACGCCGGCTTGTCAAACACCGCGCCGTATTGCGCGCAGAAGGGGCCTGCCATATACAGGCCGTCCAGCCACATCTGGTTGCGGTACCAGGCCTTGTGCCAGAAGCCGCCTTCCGGGTTTTTCGGAAAATGCTCCATGTAGTAGGCGATGGTATCCATCGCCGCCCTGTACCGCGCTTCGCCGGTGCGCTCGTACAGGGGAAACAGCAAAATGCCCGGCTGCAGGTCGTCCAACTGCCCCGGGTTGAAATCCATGATGTTTCCGTACCCGTCGACCAGCGAATCGACCCAGGCCTTGATATAACCGCGGTATTTTTCATCGCCGCTCAAAAGACAGGTTTTATGCATGCCGGACAGGAACACGCCCTGATGATAATGGAAGTGGCGCCTGGGCGGCAGCGCCTCCGGCGCGAACTTGCGCATCAGCGTATCGCAGGCCAGCCGCGCGTAATCCAGCGCCGTCTTTCCTTCAAACAATAACTTTTCCATGCTCATTCCTCCCCTGTATGTTTCTATGGCGATGGCCCTCAGCCCTTCAGACCGCTGGTGGAAATGCCCTCCACCAGGTACTTTTGCAAAAAGATAAAAATCAGCATCACCGGCAGGATCGACAGCGCGCTCATGGCAAACATCGCGCCATAATCCGAGGAAGAGCTCGGGTCGCTGAAAAGCTTGAGGGCGAGGCTGGCGGGATACAGCGCGCTGCTGCGCACGTACAAAAGGGCGGAAAGGAAGTCGTCCCACCGCCAGATGAAGGAGAAGATGCCCGTGGTGATGAGGGCCGGCGTGAGCAGCGGCAGAATGATGCGCAAAAAGATGCCGTACGCGGAGCAGCCGTCTATCCTGGCCGCCTCATCCAGATCCCGGGGAATGCCGTCGATGAAGTTGACATTCAGGTATACGAAAAAGCCCTGGATGGCGAAAAAGTAAGGCACGATCATCGGCAGGTAGGAGCCGACCCAGCCCAGCTTCTGATACCAGAGGTATTGGGGCACCATCAGCACCTGCGCGGGCAGCATCATGGTCACAAGCATCGCCGCAAAAAGGAATGTGCGCCCCTTGAACCTGGTGCGGCTGAACCCGTAGGCAACGATCGCCGAGGAGGCCACCGTGCCAAGGGTGGCGGCGGCGGAAATGAACAGGGAGTTTTTGAAAAACGTCATGAACGGGATCCTGCCGAAGCCGCGCAGGCCGTTTGCGTAATTGTCATACGTCCACTGGTCGGGAATGATCCGGCCGGCCGTTGTAAAGATCGTGCCCGTAGGCTTGAAGGAGCTCATCACCATCCAGAGAAGCGGATATACCATCACGATGCCAAGCATCATGACCAGGAAGTGGTAAAGGACCGTTTTCAGGGCGACCGTCTTTCCCGCACGCTTCATTTTCAGAGCCCCCCGTCATAAACCCAGAACCGCTTGGTCAGGAACAGGAGCCCCGTAAAGGCACCCACGATCAGCAGCATCACCCAGGCCAGCGCCGACGCGTAGCCGGTGCGGGAGTATTCAAAGGCCTGCTGGTACATGTAGACCGTATAAAAAAGCGTTGAGTTCATCGGCTTGCCCTGGGTGATAATGTAGCATTGGGTGAAGGCAAGGAATCCATTGATCAACTGCATGACAAGGTTAAAGAAGATCGTCGGCGTCAAGAGCGGAAGCGTGATATGGAAGAACCGGGACGTGCCGGAGGCGCCGTCCACATGCGCGGCCTCGTAAAGCGTGGCCGGGATCTGCTTGAGGGAGGACAGGAAAATCAGCATGGAGGAGCCAAACTGCCAGACGGCCAGTATGATCAGCGTCCAGATCGCGGTGGAGGTATTGCCCAGCCAGGACAGGCGGGAATCGATGCCGATACCCTGCAGAAGAAGGTTGATGGTTCCGTCCATGGCAAACATGCGCTTCCATAAAATCGAAACGGCGACCGAGCCGCCGATAATGGAAGGCAGATAGTATGCGGACCGGTAAAAAGCCGTAAGCCTTGTGTTTTTCAGCAGCACCATCGCCACCATAAGCGCGAACACCAGGCGAAGCGGCACGGAAACCAGCGCAAAATAAAACGTTACGCCGATTGATTTTACAAACTTTGCGTCATCCGTGAATATCTTGATGAAATTGCCGGCGCCAATCCACTTTGGCGCCGAAAGGATATCATAATCGCAAAGGGAATAGTATGCCGAAATCAGCATGGGAACGATCAAAAACAGGAAAAAGCCCAGTATGAAGGGAAGCGTGCAGACGACGCCCACGATGTGCTCCTGGTTCACCCACTGGCGGAAGGTCAGCTTGCGCCTGGACCTTGCGGCAAGGCTTGGATGGTGCATGGTTCCATCTCCTGTTCTGTACCCGGCATGGGCAGGCGCCATCACGGAGCCGGGAGCGTTGGATAAAGAAGGGGAGCCGCCGGACGCCATGGGCGCCAAGCGGCTCCGTCGCGGAAAGGAACTTAGCGGGTCATGGCCGCGGCCGCTTTCTCCATGAAGGGGGCGGCCGCATCCTTGGCGCTGATGGCGCCGTAGCAAAGCTGCTCCTCCAGCTCGTCCACGGCCGCGTACACTTCGGTTGCGCCCACCGGGTCGGCTTCCGGCACGGCGGAGCTGTTGGGGGAGGCAACGTCATTGATATAGGCGATCACCTTCTGGTTGACTTCATCCAGCTTGGGCGCGATGGCGGCGGCAACGGCGGCGGAGGCGGGAATCCCGCGCTCGCCCAGCAGGATATCGTTGCAGGGCACGGAGTTGAGGAAATAGTTTACGACCTTGACGGCCTCAGCCGGGTTCGCGCCCTGCGCAGATACCGAGAAGAACTGGCTGGGTTTCAGGTAATTGCTCTTTCCGGGATCGGGGGACGGCCAGGTGGTGATGCCCACCTCCATGCCCTCCGGCGCGGCAGCCTGTACGGCGGTCATCTGATTGCTCCAGAAAAAGGCGCACCAGCTCATGTTTGCGGGATCGGAGCCGTAAATCATCGGGTCCTGCTCCACGGAGCCCACCGATACTTCCGCAAAGACTTCGCTGCCGATATGCCAGCCTTCCTTGATCCCCTGTTCATACAGGCCGAAGAAGTATTCCACATCCTCCTGCGCCGCGGCCAGCTTGCCGCCCTCAAAGAGGTTGTGGCCAAGGCCGCGCAGGATGTAGCCAAACAGCATATCCGTGCCATAGCCGATGTTGGTCTTGTAGCCGGTTTTCTCGAAAACCTCCTTGCTCAGGGCAATGAAATCGTCCATGGTCATGTTGTCCTTGACGGCGATGCCATGCGCGTCCAGAAGCGTTTTGTTGTAAAGCAGGGATGGCGCGTTCACGCCCAGGCATATGGCGTATACGCCGCCGCCCACAGAGCCGGAGTCCAGGATGCCCGCGTTGACGTCGGAAACAGCCAGCGTACCGTCCGCAATATAGGGCTTGAGGTCAACCAGCAGCTTATTGTCCACGTATTGGGTGAGGTATTGGTAATCCATCTGGATCACGTCCGGCAGCGCGCTGCCGGCGGCGGCGGTGGCCAGCGCGGCCCAATAGTCGTTCCATACATTCATCTGCACATCGAAGCTGGTTCCGGGGTTCTCCCCGGCGTACAGGTCCAGCGCAGCCTGCGTCCGCTCGTTGCGGGTCTGATTGCCCCACCAGGCGACGCTCATCTTCGTTTCCGCCAGCACAGGCATGGCAAAAGCGCTGACAAGCAGCGTCAGCACAAGGAACACGGCGATTTTCTTCATTCTGGATTCCTCCCCGTATTATTTTCGGCCCTTTAACGCGGCCCAATCTATGTTTATTATAAAGACAGCACCGGAAAACAAAAAGCAAAAATCCTTTGTTTTGTGCACCACAAAACCGCGTTTTTCATTGTCCGGGCATGAACGTGCCGATTTTGCTTGCGTCTTTGAGCGCGCTACACTAGAATAAGGATACTGTCATACAAGTGCGTTCATTCAACATTTCCGGAGGTGATGCCTGTGACCGGCCTGGGCTGGGCCAGCCGCCTGTCCTTGCGGAAAAAGATCCTTTTGCTTGCGGTGGGGGCGGAGCTGCTGATCCTGGGGGTGGCATCGATCCTGGGCCTGTACATACTCAGCGGGAACCGCGCGCAGCTATCCCAGGCCATGGCCAACTCCCTTGTGTACAGCTCGGAGCGGCTGGACCAGTCGCTGGACAACGTTAAATCCCTGACCAGTTATATCCTCAGCGACACGGCCATTCAAAGGCAGCTTTCCATCGTGCACAGCGGCGAGCAGACGCCCGAGCGGCGCATCGCCTACCAAGCGCTTTACAACTCAATCATCGGCTTTTACCAGCAGTACCGCCATTACGGGATCCGCTACATCAGCCTGATCACCGGCGCGTTTTCCGTCCATTCCGGCAGCGATGCCGCCCGGACGCCGCCGGAGGTAACGCAGGCGCTGTATGAGCAGGTGCTGGAAAACGAAGGGCGCGCCATCATCAACACGCAGTGGAGCCAAAGCCACGGGCTGTTCGTCAGCCGCGCCATCAGGCAGGTGCAGCCCTTTAACCTGGCAACCACCGGCGTCCTGATCATCTGCCTGGACCTTGAACAGCTTGTAAAGGACGCCACAACCTTCAACAACGCTTATGAGCACACCTATTACATGCTCAACGGCAGCGGCGGCGTATTCTATCAAAGCCCGGCCTTAAGCGGGCAGGACGCGCAGGCCGTCCTGCGGGGGCTGAAGGGCGATTACGGCGTGGTCCGCCTGCGGGACGGCCATTACTTTGCCCAGCGGGGCGCCATGGACGAATACGGGTGGGACTATATCTGCCTGGTATCCTACGATAAGCAATGGAACGGCCAGCGCAGCTCCTACCTGCTGTTCCTGTCGATTTTGCTGGCCGCGATGCTCGTGACGGCAATACTTTCCAGCGTCATCGCCCGCTCCATTTCCAAGGGCTTTACCGCGCTGGCGGACAAGATGCGCGTTTTCCGGGGCCAGGAAATGGCCCGCACCGACGGAGGGCGGGAAGAGGCCGCCCGCACCGATGAGGTGGGGCTGCTGCACCGGCATTTTGACAAAATGGCGGGTGAAATCACCCAATTGATCCAGGAGCGGTACGTGAGCGAGCTGCTGGCCAAGGAGGCGCAGCTACAGGCGCTGGAGGCGCAGATCAACCCGCATTTCCTCTACAATGTGCTGGAAAGCATCAACTGGCGGGCGCAGGCCGCGGGCGCGCCGGACATTTCCCGCATCGTCGACGCCCTTGGGCGGTTTCTGCGCGTTTCCCTGAACCGGCACAAGAAGCTGCTGACCCTTGGCGAGGAGCTGGCGCTGGTGGAGTGCTATATGGTGATCCAGCGCTATCGCTTTGAGGATCGCCTGGTGTACACCCGGCATGTACCCCAGGATCTGATGAATGTGCAAATACCCAAGCTGGCCATCCAGCCCCTTGTGGAAAACGCGGTAAAATACGCGGTGGAGTCAAGCCTGGATGAGTGCTGCGATATCTGTGTGGAGGCCTATGCGGCGCGGGGCGTGCTGGTCATCGATGTGAAAAACAGCGGTTCCCGCATGGAGGCGGGGCTGCTGGAGCATCTGCGCACAGGCGAAATCCGCCCGCACGGCTTCGGGATCGGGCTGACCAATATCGACGCGCGGATGCGCCTGACCTTTGGGGAAGCCTTCGGCCTTCAGCTATTCAATGAAGGCAGCTACGCGGTATGCCGCCTGCGCATCCCGCTGGACAAAACGGCGGGCATCCCGGGCTTGACGGCCGCGGCGCCCGCAGGGGAGGGATCGGATGCTTCGCCTGCTGATCGTGGATGATGAGCGCGCCATACGCGAGTCCATCCGCGCTTCCATCGATTGGGAAGCCCTGGGGATCTCGGTCATCGGCCTGTGCAAAAACGGAGCGGAGGCCTATGATACGATCCTGGACGAATATCCCGACATCGTCCTTACGGATATCAAGATGCCGGGCTTAAACGGCCTTGAGCTGATCGCCCGGACCGCGGAGGCGCGCCTTGACACGCAGTTTGTGATCCTCTCCGGGCACGCGGAGTTTGAATTCGCCAAGGAAGCCATGCGCTGGGGCATCCGGCATTATCTCCTCAAGCCTACCAACGCGCAGCAGCTCCTCCAGATCATGACGGAGGTCCGGGAGGAATGCTATCAAAAGCGGCGGCGGTCCGACCTTGAGCAGCATCACCGGCAGTTCATCACCGACAGGCGCCAGATGCTTATACAAAGCATGATTGCCGAAGCCCTGGGCACGGAAACGCCGCTGGAGGAATTGATCGGGCGCAACAGCCAGTATCTTGACGTGGAAAATGTGAACTATGAGCTGTGCTATTTCTATTATGTTGAGCCGCAAAGCGTGGATGCCTGCCTGAAGCAGATCGGCGCGCTGCATCAAAAAAGGGCCGAGGGCGTCCTCCAGCATGTGCTTTATGTGAACATGGCGCTCATCGTTTTCTTTGAAAGCTATACCTCCCTGTACACCGGGCTGGACTCGGCCTTTGCCTCGCTATCCGCACCGGATCAAAGCACGCGCATCGAATATCAGCGGGTGTCCTGCGCCAGCCTCGCGGAATTGATGCGCATCCTGATGCCAAGGCTTCTGCGCTTTGATACGGTGACGCTTATGCATGGCGCGCGCAGCGTGCACCTCAACAATTTTTCAAGGCTTATACATGCCTGCGGCACGCTGGTGGCAGAGCTGGCGCAGACCGGCGCGCCCAAGCGCGGCGCGGTGCTGGGGCGGATCGCCGAGCTGCTCGGCTCCACGGGAGACATACAGTTTCTCAGGCTCATCGCCTCCGGGATACTGGTAAAGTACGCGTCCCTGTCCGGTGATCCGCACGCGCTTTCCGGCATAGCGCGCATCGATTTTGAGCAGGAGGACAATCCCGATGCCCTGCGGGAAGCGCTGCTGAAGAAGCTGTCGGAGCTTTCCTCCGCCCGTTCCCAGGCGGAGGCGGAAGGCGAGGCCGATTTTGTGGCGCAAATCAGGCGCTATGTGCAAAGCAACATCTCCAACTCAGATCTTTCCTTGAAATGGCTCGCGGAAAACCGCCTGTACATGAACGTGGATTATCTCAGCAAGCAATTCGCGCTGAAAACCGGCGAGAAGTTCTCGGCGTTTCTCTCCCGCGTGCGCATTGAGCGGGCAAAGGAGCTGCTGCTTGCCGGTGCGGCGGGGCACATCTATGAAATCGCGGCGGAAGTCGGGTGCGGCAACAATCCGCAGTATTTCAGCCAGATTTTCAAGCGCTCCGTCGGCATGACCCCCACAGAGTTTATTCAAAGGGAAAAGACCTCCTGAAACGTTGGGCATAAGGGCAGCCGGAAGGCGGCCCCGCCGATGATCCGCCCGGCTATAGACGCCAGGTTCGCCAGATGGTAATATAAAGCTATCAACACGGGTCCGGCCTTCGCCGCCCATAGAAACAATATATTTTTCCATCAGGAAGGAGATGTGCAATGAGCGGGAACTACAATCCCTACGACAACATGCTGGAGGTGCTGGAGAGGGCCGCCGGGCTGCTGGGCCTCCCCCAGCGGGAATATGCCGCGGTCAGGCATCCGGAAAGGGAGCTCAAGGTGGCGGTGCCCATCGTTATGGATGACGGGAGCATCCGGGTTTTTGAGGGGTACCGGGTGCAGCATTCCAGCTCCCTGGGGCCCTGCAAGGGCGGCATCCGCTACCATCAGGACGTTGACATCAACGAGGTGAAAGCCTTGGCCGCGTGGATGTCGCTCAAGTGCGCGGTGGTGAACATCCCCTATGGCGGGGCCAAGGGCGCCGTCAAGGTGGACCCCCGGGAACTGTCCAAAGGAGAGCTGGAGCGGCTGACCCGGCGGTATACGGCCATGATCCTGCCCCTGATCGGCCCGGAAAGGGACATCCCCGCCCCGGATGTGGGCACCAACGCCCAGATCATGGGATGGATCATGGATACATACAGCATATTCAAGGGGTATACCGTGCACGGCGTGGTCACCGGCAAGCCGATCGAGCTGGGGGGCTCCCTGGGCCGGCAGGATGCCACGGGCCGCGGCGTCATGCTGATCTCCCGGGAGGTGCTGCGGCGCTCCGGGCTGCCTGAGAAGGGGACCCGCGTTGCCATCCAGGGCATGGGCAACGTGGGTGGAGCCGCCGCCCGGCTGCTTTCCGACATAGGCTGCACGATCATTGCCGTGAGCGATGTTTCCGGCGGGCTGTACGCCCCCTCGGGCCTTTGCGTCAGCAAGGTGCTGGACTTTGTGGGCGGTGACAGCCTAAGGCCCCTCACCGAATACAGGGAGGAGGGGGTGGAGCATATCACCAACGAGCAGCTCCTGCTCCTTGACAGCGACGTGCTGATCCCGGCGGCCATTGAAAACCAAATCCACGAGCATAATGCGGGGGATATCCGCGCCAGGATCATCGTCGAGGGGGCCAACGGCCCGACGACCGTGGAAGCGGACAGGATTCTGGAGGCCAAGGGGGTCACGGTGATCCCGGACATTCTGGCCAATGCCGGCGGTGTGGTGGTGTCCTATCTGGAATGGGTGCAGAATATTCAATCCATGACATGGGACGAGGACGCGGTCAACCAGACCCTGGAGCGCGTCATGTCCCGGGCCTTTGATGAGGTATGGAACAAATCCCAGGCCAATCATACGACAATGCGCATGGGGGCCTATATGGTGGCCCTGAACCGCATCGTAAAAGCCAAGAAGATCCGGGGCGTCTTCCCCTGAACCGGCCGGAAACGGAAGGGGCTGCCGCATGAGCCGCATCATTGCATAATATATGCAAGATTTGCGCCTATTGCGGCAGCCCCATTCATCTGCCCGCGCAAGCTATGCGCCGGGCGTCACAGCAGCATGACCCTGGCGCGCCCGCAGGCCTCCACGGTATCCTGATCCCAGATGGAGGACTGCACCTCGCCGATATGGGCCTTGTTCAGCAGCAGCATGCACAGGCGCGACTGGCCGATGCCCCCGCCCATGGTCAGGGGCAGCTCGCCGGATAGCAGCATGCGGTGGAAAGGCAGGCCGCGGCGGTCATCGCAATGGGCCAGGGCAAGCTGCCTGTCCAGCGACGCGCTGTCCACGCGGATGCCCATGGAGGAAATCTCCATCACGCAGTCCAGCAGCGGATAGTAAAACAGAATGTCGCCGTTGAGCTGCCAGTCGTCATAGTCCGGGGCGCGCCCGCCATGGGGCTGTCCGGAGCGGAGCTTCCCGCCGATCTGCATTACAAAGGCCGTGCCGTGCTCCCGCACAAACAGGTATTCCCGCTGCTCGGGGGAGGCGCCGGGATAGCGGTCCTCCAGCTCCTGGGCGGTGATGAAGCTCACCTCGCGGCGCAGCCGCACATCCACCTGATGAAACCGCGCACGAACGGTGTCCAGCGTATGGCAGATGCAGGTGACGATGGCCTGCACCGTGGTTTTCAGGTATTCTACGGTGCGGTCCTGGGGGGCGATCACCTTTTCCCAGTCCCACTGATCCACGTAGATGGAGTGCAGGTTATCCAACTGCTCATCCCGGCGGATGGCGTTCATATCCGTATACAGGCCCTTGCCCGGGCGAAAATCATAGCGGTACAGCGCCATGCGCTTCCACTTGGCCAGGGAGTGCACCACCTCGGCGGTGATGCCGGTGGTCGGCACCTGAAAGCTGACAGGCTGCTCCACGCCGTTCAGGTTATCGTTCAGGCCCGATGCCGCGTCCACAAACAGCGGCGCCGAAACGCGCTTGAGGTTCAGGGCGCTGGACAGCGTGTCCTGGAAGCTGGCCTTGATCACCGCGATGGCGCTTTGGGTCTCATACAAATTCAGTACGGAGCTGTACCCTTCCGGAATCGTTACACGTTGCATAGGCTTTGACACATCCTCAACATTTGGTTGAACGCAGGCTTTGCGCACCGTTCCACGGAAGGTGTCAAAGCATAAATGGAACATTTCTGGCTTTTTCATCAATTTCCTGCAAGACGCGCCACATTTTCCTTCAAATCCGCAGGCCAGCGGGGTTCATGCTATTTCCCGGCGATTTCTTTGACCGGGCGGGGATCATTCGTCAACCCCAGAAGATAGTCTGTGGAGGTATTGTAGAATTGGGCCAATGTGATCAGGTGGCACAGCGGAAGATTCCGGTCTCCCCGCTCGTACCGGCTGTATTGGGGTTGGGTGGTATGAAGCAGCGCGGCAATCTCCGCCTGCTGCAGATCCCTATCCTGCCGTAAGTCCATCAGCCGCTTCAGATACACCCTGCCACCCTCTTTCTTGGCACCATGCTACCATATATCCATTTGCA
>JAEWWY010000191.1 GCA_023458835.1 Bacillota bacterium | reverse complement strand
CTGCATGCCTCCCCGTTTTACGGAGACCTGCATTTGCGCCGGCGTGGCCTTGTACAAAAGCTGGGCCGGCGTGATCTCATACATCAAAATAACTCTTTCGATCCTCATCCCATCCACCTACATACGTCGTTCCTGTCAGCTCAAGTAGTCCAGAAGCGAAGGCTGCAGAATTTTCGTGCCCATCTGCAGGCAGGCATTGTATATAAGCTCCTGCGCCGAGAACTGCATAATGCCCTCCTCCAGGCTTAAGGTTTCCAACTCGTTCTGCTTGGTGGCGGCGGCAATTTTCTCCCGGTCCAGCCGGTCGGCAAAGTAGGAGATGTAATTGGCCCTTTCCCCTATGCCCACATACTGCATCCGGATATCGTCGGACCGCGCTTCCAGCTTCTGCATATACAGGTCTATGTCCGTAAGGTCGCCGCTTTCCAGCTTGCCGGCAATTTGGCCCAGCAACTGGTACAGATTGTTGGAAATGCCATTGCCATCCACACCCGTACCCAGCAATTCCGCGCCGGAATAAGCCGTGTTCATGGCGGATTGCGGCGATACCACACCGCCCCCGCTGACGGAAAGACCCAGACCGATGTCCACATACCTGTGCTCCGTGCCAAAGGTGCCGGTATCCACGCTTTGACCTTGGTAAAGCAGGTTTCCGGATCCATCCAGCGTAAAGGGCATATCCTCAAAACCTTTGCCGCCGAAGATATACTTATTGGAAAATTTCGCGTTGGCAGCGCCAAGAATCGATTCCTGATAGCCCCGCAGCGCTTGGGCAACCACCTGGCGTGCCTTTTCGTCGCTGGTTCCCGTAATGCCCTGCATCACCTGGGTGAGTGCGGTGGTGGCGGTATCGTTGATGGAAGAGAGGGAAATCTCCGCCTCATCCAGAAGCCCCTGGCTGTCATGCAGCGTCCGTACGTACATATCAATGCGGGTAAGCTGCTTGCGTACGCCAAACGCCGCCAGCGCGGAGGCCGGATCATCCGACATTTTCAGGAACTTCCGCTGGGCGGTGACCTTTGTGTTCAGATCACTCAATTCCTTCGTGTTCCGGTTCAGGTCCCTCAGGTAATTGTTTGCCATCATGGCGTTTGTCAGGCGCATGCGCTTCACCTCCTACCGCTTAGCGGCCCACCAGGCCCATCCGGTTGATCAGAATATCCAGCGCCTCGTCCAGCACAGTAATCACCCGGGAGGATGCCTCAAAGGCCCGCTGATACTTCATCAGGTTGACCGTTTCCTCATTGACGGAAACCCCCATCACCGCTTCCCGCTGGTTCGTAATGGAAGCCGCCACCATTTCACTGGTTTCCGCGATGTCCTTGGTATAGCTCACATCAATGGCGAGGTCCGTCATCATTGACAGGGTAAACTCCTCAAAGTTGCCATGGAAGTAGGGGGAAATGTCCCTTCCTTGATCCATGGCTTGGATGAACAGAATGACGTTGTCATTTTTGCCCGCTTCCTGATCCGCATCGCTGGTGGCCCGGATGAAATTGGGGTTGCTGAGCCATTGGCTGGAGATGGCGATGGTGGATGCGGTGGTTCCCGTAAACAGCGGCGCGCCGTTGATATCATTGAAGGTGGTGGAAAAGCTGCTTGCCAGGCTGTCAAGGGACGCCATGTAATAGGGGATGCCGCGGTAGCTGCTCTCCCCCGCCCCTGCATAGCTGCCCTTGCCATTCAATACCTGCATGGAGCCGAAAAGCGATCCGGCCTGAAGATTCAGCGTGCTTCCGTCAGCCTGAATTTGAATGCTGCCCGGTGTACCCGCCACTGTAACGGCAGCCACGGTAGTGCCTGGCGCATCCAGCAAAAACGACCCGCCCGCCTTGATGCTTAAAGTGCCATCGTCATGATCGGTCACCGTGATATCCATGTAGGAGGAAAGCTGGTCCAGATAGAGGTTGCGGGTGTCGTTCAGCTCATTGGTGGGGTTGTTTTGCAGCTTCGCGGCCTGTATGGAATGATTGACCGTATCAATCTTGCCAAGCAGCGTGTTGATGTCCTTGATCCCGATATCGATAGCATTCATTTCCTGGGCGCTGATGTTCTGAAGCTGGGCGGCATAATGGTTGATGGTCTGCGTCACCTTCTGGGCGCTGGAGCGCACCAGGCTTGAAAACTCCACTTCCCCGGCGTTTTGTGACAGCGTTTGCAACTGGGCATACAGGTCCTGGAACATTACGCTCAACCCGTCGGTCTGCGTTTCGTCCAGGCTGTTCTCCATATCTGTCAGGATGGACAGAGATTTGGCGATCGCGCTGTCTTGCGCGTTTGCGCTGCGGTAACGAAGGTCCAGAAACTGGTCCCGGAATTGTCTGACACCCTTTACATCCACGCCCATACTGTAAGAAAGAATATTATGCTGTGCAAACCTGTACCGGTCTCCGCCGCCGGATGTGGCGGACTGCTCCACCATCTGCCTGCTGTACCCCTCGGTGGACTGGTTGGCAATATTGTTTGCCGTTACATCCAGCCCCGCCTGGGCGGCCGTCAGGCCGCTTTTGGCGGCCTCCAACGCATAAAATGTTGCTCTCATTGCTACCTCATGGCCCCCTTTTGCCCATCCTCAGTCCCTCGCCTGCACGTTCCTGGTGTAGGTGTTCGCGCCGGCTTCCTGTTCTGACTGGCCCAACAGGGACCGTATGGTTTGAATGCGGGTCTCCGCAAGCTTTTTATTGAGCGAGCACTTCTTTTTCAGCGTCAGCACAGCCGCGGAAAGGTCTTCAAAAACCGTTCCCAGCATAGCCTTGCACGCGTCGCCCGACTCCACCTGCTCCCGCAGCGTGGGGTATGGCGTCCCTTCACAAATGGCGCTCCGCCGCTTCTCCAGTTCCTTGCTTTGCATGATAAGCGCTTGCTGGTCATTGAGCATCGGAAGCAATTTCTCCGCATCCCCGTCAAGAAGCAAGCGGGTCTTTTTCTCCTCCAGCGCAAGCAGCTTTCTGTGAACGTCCAACTGCGCGTAAAGGATTTCCTGCAGCCCCGGCAAATCATTCATAGGCCAGCTATTCCTTGGTTTCGACGCCATAGAGCATGGCCTCGGCAATATCCTCGGCCGAGATACGGTAGGTACCCTTGGCAATCTCATTTTTCAAGAGCAGAAGCCTTTCCGCCGGGGTCGCTTTCGTGGCTTCACTGACCACCATATTTACAACCCCGTCCAGTTCGGAGTAGCCTTTGGCCGCACGGGACAAGACAAGGTTATCCTTGTCGACGCCGGCCTGCTTTTTGGCCTCTTTCTGGGTTGCCGCGAGGTTTTGCGCCATCATGGCGCCATAGAGCTTGTCTACCTGCGCTCGGTTGATCTTCATGATCTATCACCCGCTTTATATATCGATATTTTCCATGGGAAGTTTAGCAGAACGCAAAATCAAATCATGTTCTCAGGTTGTTTACAACCTGCTCCAATTCATCCGCCGTCTGCATCATGCGCAGGTTGAACTGCACGCCCCGCTGGCTTAGCATCATGCGCGTCATCTCCGATACGAGATCCACGTTTGACAGCTCAAAGGCGCTTTCCACAAGCCGCGAAGCATCGTCCAGGGCCGCCTCACCGGAAGCCTCCGTGGGGGCATATCGTCCGCCGCCCAGCGCCATCAGCGCATCGGGATTCGGGAAAGCATACAGCGCCGCCTGATGGATCGCCGCCCGCATATCGCCGTCATCCACCGTGATGCGCTGGTCATTTTCATCCAGGACATACCCGCCATCCGGCAAAATCAGGTAGAGTTCATCCCCCTGGGAGGAAAGGGAAAAACCTCCCGACCGGGTATAAACCGTGTCGCCCTGCGCGTTTTCTATGGCAAAGAAGCCTTCGCCCTGGATGGCGGCGCTCCCTTCCCCATCCGGCCCAAGGCCCCCCTGCTCTGCCTGAAGGGCGGTGGCGGCAAGCCTTGCGCCATTGCCTACCAGGAATTCAGCCCCTTGAGCGTTGGTATACATAAGGTCGGTAAAACTTGCAGTTTGCGCCTTGTAGCCCTGGGTGTTTGCGTTGGCGATGTTGTTGGCGGTTATGTCCAGGCTGGTCTGAAAGGTCTTTACACCCGATTTGGCCGCATAGAAGCCGTTGATCACTTAGGTTCCCTCCTCTCATCCTTTAACATGGTCAAGGTCCTTCGCCGCTCCGCTCCCCAGGATGGCAACGGGGAGCTTATTTCTTTCCATGAACAGCATCAGGCGCGCCCAATCTCGTTGACCGTTTTTTGATTGACCGCATCCAGGATCCGGAGGACCTGCCCGCAGGATTGGAATGCGCGGGAAGAAGCCATCATGGCTGCCATCTCCTCCACCATGTCCACATTGGCGCGCTCTAAATGTCCTTGCAGGATCCGTCCCTGGAACTCCCCATTGCCCGCCGGCCTTTCAAACAAGCCGTTATCCTGTTTCACAAGCACATTATCCTGAGGAACGACAATCAAAAGCTCGCCCGCGTTCTGCCCGTTTACGGTGATCTCTCCTGTTT
>JAEWWY010000190.1 GCA_023458835.1 Bacillota bacterium | reverse complement strand
CCTTCACATGGCGGCCGTCCAGCACCACCTTGGCGCCCTCGTCGATGCCCTTTTGAATCCAGTCGCATACGAATTGCTTGTGGGACGCGCTGACAACAGGCCCCAGGCAGGTGTTCTTGTCATAGGCCGGGCCGATTTTTTGAAGCTTGCACAGCCGCACCAGCTCCTTGACCAATTCATCCGCCACTTCCTCTTCCACCACCACCACGGGCAGGGCCATGCAGCGCTCCCCGGCGCAGCCGAAGCTGGAGTTCATGATCCCGGCGGCGGTGCGGGTGATGGGGGCATCCTTTAAAACAAGGGCGTGGTTCTTGGCCTCACACAGGGCCTGTACGCGCTTGCCATGGGCCGCGGCGGTGGAGTACACGTGCAGGCCGACGCTGGTGGAGCCCACGAAGGTGATGCCCTGGATGTCGGGGTGGGTGAGCAGGAGCTCCGCCTCGGTGCGGGAGCAGGGTACAACGTTCAGAACGCCGTCGGGGAAGCCGGCTTCCCTGTACAGCTCCGCCATCTTCAGGCTGGTCATGGGCGTTGAGCTGGCGGGCTTCAATACATAGGTGTTGCCGCAGACGATGGCCAAGGGGGCCATCCAGCCCATGGGGATCATGGCGGGGAAATTCCAGGGCGCGATGCCGGCGAAAACGCCCATGGGCTCCCGGTAGAGGGTGGTGTCATAGCCGGTGGAGGTGTCCATGAGGCTTTCGCCCATCAGGAGGCTGGGGGCGGAGCAGGCCAGTTCCACCATTTCCTTGGCTTTCAAAACATCCCCGGCGGCCTCGGTCCAAGCTTTGCCATGCTCGGTGGCCAATAGAAGCGTCAGCTCATCCAGGTGCTTTTCAATCAGATCCCGAAGCTTGAACATCAGGTCGGCCCGGCGCTTGACGGGGGTATCCCGCCAGGCGGGATAGGCCTTCTTCGCCGCGGCGATGGCGGACTCCACTTCATCTTTTATACAGCAGGGACTTTTAGCGATTACTTCGCCGGTGGAGGGATTGAATACGTCCACGTATTTTTCGGTCCGGGAGGCAATGTATTGCCCATTGATATAGGGCTTTAGGATTTCGGGCTCATGCATGGGGATCATCCTTTCTGTGTTGCGTATTTTGCCGCATGATGCGATGGCTTTCCTGATCGAAATATCGAAAGGAGCCAACCAAAAAACGAGGCTTGTAACAACCATTGGGAGGCTTCCCCTCAAGGGGAAGGCCTTTATTTGTTTTGCCTAATACAGGGATTCCATAGGGATATTCCCATCTGGCTCAATCGCCTCGCTTCATCCGTCGCAGGCGGCGCTTCGGCTACGGAGCCTTTGGGAGGGGCTTCGGGGCTATCCCCGTGCCACCAGCTCACCGTACTGTTTTTTCTTTTCCGCGATGAAGGAACGGATTGCTTCCTCGGTGGGCATATCCTGGGAGCAGGCGTGGCTGGCCACCAGCATGGCGGCGGAAGCGCTGCCAAACTCCAGGGCATCCATGATATCCCATCCGGATAGCAGGCCATGGAGGAAGGCGGAGCCATATCCGTCGCCGCCGCCAAAGCCTTTGAGCGCCTCCACCGGGAAGGGCTTGATGGAGAAGGCACCATCCTTCGTATAGGCGGTGGAGCCCTTTTTGCCATGCTTGATGATGGCAATTTTGACGCCCTTCTTCAGCCAGCAGGCGGCGGAATCAGCGTCGGTGCCGCTTAAGCCCGCCAGCCGCTCCATGCGGTCGTATTCCTCCCGGGAGCCCATGAGGATGTCGGCCTTTTCCGCCACCAGTGAAGTATATACGGCGATTTCATCGTCGTTTTTCCAGGTATAGGCCCGGTAGTCCGCATCGAAAGCGATGGGCGTGCCCGTCTTTTTTGCCAGCAGGACGGCTTTTAGCGCCGCCTCCCTGGAGGGGCTTTGGGAAAGGGCCGTGCCGGAGATGAGCAGAAGCCTGGTGCTTTTGATGTAAGCTTCATCCACATCATCGGGGTGAAGCATCAAATCCGCCGCGCCCTCCCTATACATGAGGATGCTGGATTCCTCCCGGGAAAGGATCTCGGTAAACGTCAGCCCCAGGGACTCGCCGCTTTTGCAGCGGGTGACGTGGCTTACGTCAATGCCCTCTTTTTCAAAGAACTGCTGCACGAAATCCCCGAACCGGTCATCGGAAATTTTGCCAAGAAAGCCTACCTTGCGGCCCAAGCGGGCCATGCCAACGGCGATGTTGGCGGGGGAGCCGCCCAGGTACTTTTTGAAGGTGGTGGATTCCGCAAGCGTCTTAAAGTAGTCCACCGGGTTAAAGTCGATGGCGATGCGCCCCAGGGGAATGATGTCCAGGGGGCGGGCTTCATCCCAGGTAAAAAGGTTCATTTTGTCTCCTTTCAGGCAAGGCCAAAGATCTGTAAATGTTCCAGCACCGCATGGGCCGTGGCGTCGGTCATCCGGCGGCTGACATCGAATATATTGTGCTCCTGCGCCGCGTGGGCCGCTATCGCCGCCGCCTGGAAGCAGGCTGTGGCGATGTTGATCTTGCGCACGCCAAGGCGGATGGCGTTGCGGAAATCCTCCGGCGAGATGCCGGTTCCGCCGTGGAGCACCAGGGGGACAGGGGTTGAGCCGGAAATCTGCTCAAGAATGTCAAAGCGGAGCTGCGGCGCGGCCGCATATACACCGTGGGCGTTGCCGATGCCCACAGCCAATGCGTCCACATTGGTTTCCCTGATGAAGCGCAGCGCCTCCGCGGGATCGGCATAGGCCATAGGCGCATCCTCCCCGCTTTCCGTGCGCCCCACCCGGCCGATCTCCGCCTCCACGTTCACGCCCCTTGCATGGGCCAAAGCCACGAATCGCTTTGTCATGGCGATGTTTTCCTCAAGGGGCAGATGGGAACCATCGAACATCACTGAGGTGAAGCCCAGATCCATGGCCTCCCGGATGCATCCTTCGGTCGTGCCGTGATCCAGATGCACCGCCACTTCCACCTTGGCTTTTCCGGCTGCCGCCAGCATGGCCGGGCCGATGAGGTGAAGGGGCGATGTGGCAAGCCTTGCCTCGGCAATTTGCAATATCACGGGCGTGTTTGTCTTTTCAGCCGCCAGGACCACTCCCTGGATCATTTCCAGGCCGGCCACGCTGAAAGCGCCAACCGCCCGGCCGTCCTTCGCGGCCTTGTAGAGCAGCGGGCGCATGTTAACAAGCGACAAGGGGCCACCTCCAATTTATGCTAGAATCAGTTTTGTACCGGCATTTTCCAAAGCCCCGGCATACTCCTCGTTCGGCGCGGCCTCGGTGATGACGCCGGCGAAGCTGTTTAGCTGGGCATAGGTCATAAGCGCCGTTTCCCCAAATTTGTGGCTGTCCAACAGAAGATAGGATTTTGCGCTGCGCTCCATGGCGGTGATTTTCAGCTCATATTCCAGCGGCGAGGAATTGGTTATGCCGCCGGAAAGAGAGAGCCCCGTGGCAGCCATGAACGCTGTTTTGATGTTATAGGCCTTCAAAAAGCGGACCGTTTCCAGCCCGGTAAAGGAGCTGGTTTTGCGGTGAAGCTGGCCCGGCAGGCTGATGATGGTGAGGCCCTGGTATGGCATGGCGGCCATGATGGCGTGCAGGCTGTAGGTGATGATGGTAATGTTTTGCCTTTGGGCAAGGTTTTGCACCACATGCAGCGTTGTGGTGCCGGAATCCAGAAAAATGGTATCCCCATCCTCCACCAGTTGGGCAGCCTTGTATCCGATGCGCATTTTGGCTTCCTGATGCTTGATGGTGCGCACGTCAAAGGGTGTCAACTGCTCGGCTTTGCGGGCGCAGACGCCGCCGTACACCTTTTCCGCGATCCCTTTTTTCATTAAAAGCGCCACATCCCGGCGCACGGTATTCATGGAGGTGTCAAAATGCGACTGCAATTCCTCCATGGTGACAGATTCCTTTTGGATAATGTATCGTTCCATTTGTTCAAGGCGGGTATTTCTCAAAGGAACAAACCACCTTTATCATCTTCTGTATGCATTATAGGATAAAATGATGTGCTTGTAAAGGTAAAGTTGATCATGTTTTGATGATTTGTTGGATATGTTTTGCTCAAAATGGCGGCGGGATTGAGAAACTTTCATCCCTGGGTGTAAAAAATCACGGGAATGGATGGTATTCCCATACCTTTTCGTTCTTTATACAGCGGATTCTATATGTACTTGAGGATGTAAGGCGCGTCCGCCTGGAAGGAGAGACGAGGTTTGCACAAAAAGAGAATCTTGTTTGCGGTGGCATGCATGCTGATGCTCGCGTTTTCCATGGTTGCCTCCGGGGAAACGGTACCGCAGCCCACAGCGGCGGTGACAGCGGCGCCTGTGGCGGTAAAAAATCCCGATATATCTTTGGAGGCTGAGCTTGGCTACTTCGGTTCGATCACGTACATGCGGGATATACCCCTTACCGTAACGGTGGAGAACAAGGGGCCCGACGTGGCGGGGACCATCGGCGTGGACCTGTTCAGAAACAACCGGTTCTTTGACCGGTATGAATATCCCATTACCCTGGCTTCCGGTGCGAAAAAGCGGGTTGTTCTGCCTGTGAACCTGAAAATGAAGCAGGACAACTATGTGATCGAGTTTACCAGGGATCATACGGTGCTGGCCTCCATCATCAAAAAGCCGGACAGGGTCATCAGGCCGGAGGCGGTGCTCATCGGCGTGCTTTCGCCCAACCCCCAATCCCTTTCCTATATGAATCTGGATGCTTTGAGCCGCATCTGGGCGGATCGCTATGAAGCGTGGCAACTGGTGGCGCTGGATGCGGAGCGCTTTCCCCAGACCGATGCATTGATGGGCTCGTTCATGATGCTGGTGGTGGATGGTTTTGACGTATCCACCCTCTCCGGCGCCCAGCAGCTAACGCTTGACCGCTGGCTGGAAGGCGGCGGAATCGTGATGGTGGGCGGCGGCGCCCAGGCTGCGACGGATTATCCTTACTTTTCCAAGTATACTTCGCTGACCGCCGGCAATTTGGTGGAAGCGGGGGATGTTACCCCCGCGCTGATAGCATATTATGCGTTTTCAGGCGACAAGCCGCTGGATCAGCCCGTGCAGCTCAACGAGGCAGGCACGAAGGATACACCGCTTGTATCATCGGAGGGCCGTCCGCTGATCTTCAAGCATCCGGCGGGAAGCGGCGTTGTTTACACCGCCACCTTTGAGCTTGGGGCGAAGCCGCTGGCGGGCTGGTCCGGCATGAGCGCATTGTGGCCGCGGGTGCTGCTCAAAAGCGCGAATACCCAATATGTTTCCCTGTATGGCAAAGTCTCCAGCAAGCTGTACGGCGGGTCGTATTTCACCTACATGCTTTCGAATGTGCCCATTGAAAGCGCGGGAAGCACAACGCCGGTGATCATCATGCTGGCGGTGTATGTGATACTGGCCGGGCTGGGCAGCTATTTTCTGCTAAAGCGCCTGGATAAAAGGGAATGGATGTGGCTGACCGTGCCGGCGCTGTCCATCCTCTGCATGGCGGGGCTGTACTTCTTGAGCCAGAGCCTGCCCTTCAACAAGACCTCCGTGGCGTCCTTCACCAGCATCCGCATGAATCCCAAGGGCGAAACGCAGGTATCCTCCATTGCCGGCCTTTCCAGTCCCCAATCGGGGGAACTGCTGGTGGAGGGAGAGGATGGCGTGCTCCTGACGCCCATCGACGAAAGCACCTACTTCTATGACGCACCCATGGTATCATCCGCGCCCAAGATGCAGCAATACCGCATGGTCTTTGGGGAAGCGTCGGCCGTGGGCTATCCCGCCGGCGCGCCATGGACGCTCCGGCATATGTCGCTGGCCGGGGACATGCCCTCCTTTGGCGAGGTGACCGGGCGCCTGTGGATGCAGGAGGACGGCCTGCATGGCGAGATTATCAACGACACGCCTTACACCTTCAAGGAAGGACTGCTCCTTACAAACGTTGGCTACGCCCGTGTGGGCGAACTGAAGCCGGGCGCCGCCGGGCAGGTGGCGCTGCTCAAGCCGAAGGAAGAAGCCAAAAAAAATGCGCTGGCGGGCTCCGTAAGCATCTATGAGACGAAGATTGAGGAGGGCGTGATGATCTCCTCCAGCGTGATGCGCCCCAATGACATGGACATGTATCCCATCATCCGGGCAGCCATCTATCCGGAGGAACAGACGGGCAGCCCGAATACTTCCAATTTCCGGAGCACCTTGAGCAAGGATGAGCAGGCGCTGCGCTCCTTCAGGGAAAACGCCATCCAGCAGGTGGTGAATATCAATCCTTCCGGGTCAACCTCCTGGATAAGCCCCTTTCACTTTGTAGCTTTCCAGGAAGAGATCGGGCAGACCAAGCTGTATCTGAACGGCGGCGAGGTGAAAAAGCACGGGCACCAGGCGGTGGTGGATGCGTTGCTCACCTATGAGCCCATCGGCCCGACGGGGATCGTCTATTATCCCATCGGCACGCTGCCCGCCTACCCCGTGAAGATCAATGCGGACGGAAGCTTTTTAGAGCCGGAGGAAAAGGCGCCGGACCTGTATACGTCCTACCAGCTTGTGCAGCAGCCGGCCTTTTGCTTCACGGTGCCGGATGCCGAAAAGATCTCCGTCACTGCGCTGAGCCTGCTGGCGACCTCCTACGATACGGTGCCGAAGATGCAGTTATACAACCATCAAACGAATATGTGGGAGGAACAAAGCACGCTGTACGTGACGCTTGCCGAAAAGCAGGTACGGTCCTTTATCGGGCCCGATGGAAGGGTATATGTCAGGTTCCTGCCAGGAGCGGCCTCGCGGGATTACGAAAGCGTCATGGTTCCCTCCGTTTCGCTGGAAGGGAGGATCAAGTAATGCTGGTAACAGAGAATTTGACCAGAAAATATGGAAGCTTCACCGCCCTTGACTGTTTGAGCCTGCAAATCAGCGACGGGGAGCTGCACGGGTTCGTGGGCCCCAACGGCGCGGGAAAGACCACCACCATGCGCATTCTTGCCACGCTGCTGCCCGCCACCTCGGGGAAAGCCTATGTGGACGGGGTGGAGGTATCCAGGGAAGGGAAAAAGATACGGCGCATGGTGGGGTACATGCCGGATTTCTTCGGCGTGTACGACGGCCTGAAAGCCTGGGAGTACCTGGATTTTTACGCCAGGTGCTACGCCATAAGCCATAAAGAGCGCGTGAAAATGGTGGACCGGCTGCTGGAAATTGTGCGGCTTTCGGACAAGAAGCACGCCTACATCGACGTTCTGTCCCGGGGTATGAAGCAGCGGCTATGCCTGGCACGCAGCCTGATCCATGACCCCAAGCTGCTCATACTGGATGAGCCGGCCTCCGGCATGGACCCCAGGGCCAGAGCGGAGATGAAGGATATCCTGCGCACGCTCCGGGACATGGGGAAGACCATCCTCATCTCCTCCCACATTCTGCCGGAGCTTTCCGAAATGTGCGATTCCTTAACCATTATCGACCACGGCAAGCTGGTATTCTCCGGGCCGGTGGCGGAGCTTTCCAAGAAGATACGGGGGCAATCGCCCCTGGACATCCTTCTGATACAGGACGCGGCCGGAGAGCAGGTGGCGGAGGCCATTGCGCTTTTGAAGGAACTCCCCGGTGTCTTGGGGATCCTGCAGCCGGAGGAGCACTTTCTTCGGGTGGATTTTGAGGGCAGCCCCAAGGAAACGGCGGCGCTTTTGCAGCAGCTTCTGCATAGAGGAATGCCAGTGGTGGACTTCCACCGGGCGCCCATCAACCTGGAAAAGGTATTCATGGAGGTGACGCAGGAATGATCAATCCGATTTTCGCTTCCAGCGCCCGCAGGCGCATGCGCTCCATGCGCACCGTGATCATCCTGACGCTGTACGGTGTTTTGATGCTGGCGTATGTCGCCGCCAGCATCTTTACCGTGCTGGGGGGGAGGACCGTAACCATAAGCAGCATGCGGGTGGGCCTTGACCATTACATTTATTCCGTGGCGCTGCAGTTTGTGCTGCTCCTTCTGGTAGCGCCCGGCATGACGGCGGGCGCTATCTCCGGGGAGCGGGAGCGCCAGACGCTGGACCTGATCCTGGTGACCCATATGGGCTCCTTTAAAATCGCGGTGGGCAAGCTGATGGAAAGCTTCAGCTTTATCGTACTGGTGCTTTTCTCCTCCTTCCCCATGCTGTGCGTGGTGCTCCTGTTTGGGGGCATCAGCCTTGCCCAGGTTTTGACCGTGCTGCTGTTCATGTGCGTATCGGCCTTGGGCGCGCTTTCCGTGGGCCTTTTTGTCTCGTCCATATTCAAGCGCACGTCCATAGCCACGGTGGCATCATACCTTGCGATTTTCGCCATCGGCATCGGCACGCTTGTCGTTCCCATGGCCATGAAAAACGATGAGATCATAAGGTACATGAACAATCCGGATTTGCTGGCCTCCTTGGATTCCGGCACGGTGCTGGCCGCTTTGCCCAAACTGCCGTTTATGAACCCCGGCATCGGGCTTTTGTCGCTGATGGCGGATCAGACGGGGCTGTTGGAACGCACCTTCCAGATCATCCCTTCGGGCTACATCTACTATCAGCTTTTTGAAAAGGTGGATTTCGGGCTGATCGCCTGGATCAATATGGGCATTGTGTTTGTTGCCTCGTTGATCCTGACATTCCTTTCCGCGCTGCTGATCCGCCCGCGGGTAAGCCGCGTGAGGGGCGGCCGGAAAGTGGCAAAGGAGCTGGCGGCATGAGGGAAAAGGCGCATCCCGCGCTCAAAAAAGCCTTGCGGCCCGTCAGGCGGCGGGTGCGGCTTCATCATGCGCTCTGGTATGGAAGCGCCGGCGTGCTGGCCGCCTGCGCAGGCTGTGCCGTCTTCGCGGCGGTGTCATATTTCATACCCATCCCGCATTTGCCTGAGCGGATGGGGCTGGCGGCCTTTGGCTTGCTTGCGCTGGCCGTGGCAGCCGGGCTTTTGAAGCCTGTCTCCTATGAGCTGGCTGCCCGGCGGGCGGATGCGGGCGGCCTCCGTGAGCGGGCAATAACCGCCCTTTATCTGTTTGAGGATACGCCCATGGCGCTGCTCCAGCGGGAGGACGCCCTCCGCCATGTAAAAAGCCTTCCGCTGAAGGATGCGGTCCCGCTGAAAGGCAATAAGCGCCTGCTGCTGATGGCCCTGGCTGTTGCCCTTGCGGCGGCAGGGGCGCTGATCTTCATCCCCAACCCGCAAAACGAGGTGCTCAAAAGGCGGGAAGCATTTCAAAAGGCCATGGCGGAGCAGCTAAGGTCCGTGGAGGAAGAGGCAAAGAAGCTGGATGAATCCGCATACACCAAGGAAGAGCTGAACGCGCTGCGAAAGCTGATGGGAGATTTGGCCAGGGAGCTTCAGAATACCATAGAGCCGCAGCAGGCCTTTTTGGCCATGGACAAGGCGCAGCGTGAGCTTGAAAGTTTGCAGAGGAACGTATCGGACAAGGCGAGAATGGAGGCCGCCCAGGCGTTTTCCCAAAGCGGCCTGAAGGATTTCTCCGAAGCTTTGGCAATGAGCGATATGGAGGCGGCGGCAAAGGCCATGGAACAGCTTGCAAAAGCCCAATCCGGGGCGCAGTCCTCATCCTCCGCCGCCCTTGAGCAGGCTGCGAACGCTTTGCCGGAAGGCGCGCTGAAGGAAGCCGCAGCCCAGGCAGCCCAGGCGCTTAAGGCGGGAAACCCACAGAGCCTGAACGCAGCTTTGGGCGCCCTGAATTCCGCTATGCAAAGCACCTGCTCCGGTTCATTGCCGGGGAATTTGGGGAACATAAGCGCCCTGCTTGTGCAGCTTCGCGCAGGAACGCTTTCCGCTTCCCAGAGCAATGCCGGCATGGCGGCAGGCAGCGGCCAAGGTCAAGGCACAGGCACGGGCAGCGGCCAAGGCGTGGGCAGCGGGAAGGGGGCCCAGGGGGGCGCCGGCGCGGGCAAAGGAAGCACCAACCTGGACGGGGGAATCAGCAAGCCCGGCGCCAGCTCTCAGGGGCAAGGGGCCAACCCGCCCGAATACAAGCTTGCGCAGTATGAGACCATCTATGATCCCACGCGATTGAACGGCGCGGACGATGTACATCAAAGCACCGGAGCCATGGGCGAAGGCGAATCGCAGCAGATGCAGCTTGGCCCGGGTCTGGGGAACATGTCCGACCATGTGCCTTATCATGAAGTCATCTTCAGTTATCAGGAGGCGGCGTCCAAGGCCGCGCAGCAGGAATTGCTGCCCGAGGGCATGCAGCAGTGGGTGGACGGATACTTTCAGGCATTGATCGATTGAATGATAGGAGGATACGCCATGTCCGCAACCATGGAGGCAGGCAAAGAGGAAATTTTGTCTTTTCAATC
>JAEWWY010000189.1 GCA_023458835.1 Bacillota bacterium | reverse complement strand
GCCCAGGTGCCGCCCCCATAGGGCGTGGTGCGCCGTTTGCCGATGACCTTGAACCCTTCCCTTTCCATAAGCGTGTAATCCATTTTGTCAACCCCTTTCATTGCAAGAGCGAATGTCAAATGGCAGTAGAACGAAAGCTTCGCCCCCGGGGTCCGGGCCGCTGCCGGGGATACCCCATGCAGCCGCCTGAAAGCCGCCGCAAACGCGTCCGGCGAGCCATAACCATACTTCAGGGCGATATCGATCACCTTTTCTCCGGTATTTTGCAGATCATAAGCCGCGCAGCTAAGCCTGCGCCGCCTTACGTATTCCGATACCGGAATGCCCGTAATCTGCATGAACGAACGCTGGAACACGGAAAAAGGGCAAGCCATGATCCTGGCGATTTCCCCGGGCAGCACCCGGTCCCCCAGGCTGCTTTCGATATAGTCCATTGCGCGGTTCATCCGCTCCACAAACTCCATTCCCTCGCCTCCTTGCGTATAGTATAAGGGGTATTTTTTTATTTTGCCCGTGAATAGGCCGACGGATATTCACGGGTGGTTACAAGATATGGTTTGTACGCATCATACCACAGTTGCCGGCGGCTGTCACCGGGTGGATCCGTCCGCAAGGAAAATACCCATTTCATGGCGAAACAGTAATCCAGTGGATGAAATATGAACATTTTATCCGGAGGATTTATGCGTATAAAGCTTCTGCTTCTTGCCGCCGCAATAGGCCTGCTCCTGGCCGCCCCCGCTGCGCTGGCGGAAAGCAACCTTCTGAAAAACGGCAGCTTCGAGGAGGTGCAGGAGGGCTGGCCCGCCTACTGGAGCCGGGATATGTGGCTTTACGACGAAGGCGTATCCTATCTGGAATCCGGCGGGGATGGGCGCAATGGCGGCTTGTGCGCCCTGGTGGAAAACGCATCGTCCAATGATGCCAGGTTTGCGCAGACGGTTTCTGTGGAGCCGGATACCACCTACCGCCTGAGCGGATGGGTCAAGGCCGGGGGGCTGAACCCCGCGGAAGGCGGCGCGGGCTTTTCCGTGCTCGATACGTACGCCAGCTTTCCCAAAGTATTCGACACACAAGGAGAATGGGCCTTTCTGGATTGCTACATAACGACCCGCCGGGACCAGCGTTCCCTGACCGTGGCCGCCAGGCTCGGCTTTTACAGCCGCGACACCTCAGGCTCGGCGCTGTTTGATGACGTGTCCCTGGAAAAGGCCGTCAGCGTGCCGGAGGGGGTAACGCCTATCCTGCTCCGGGACGATATCAGTGGCCTTTCGGACAAGGGAACGGAAACAGCATCGGAAGAAAACGCTCTTCTGGCGCCCCTGCTGCTGGGCCTGTTTCTTGCCGCGTGCTTTTTGGTCTTTGGCATTCAAAAGTGGCGGTTGTCCAAAAAGATCCCATATCAGAAGCGGAGAAAAAGCTTCGCCCAGGGCCGCAAGCCCCTGCTGTCGGGAAAAACACCCTCCCTGCGCCTCACTTCCAGAGACTGGGCGCTCATGCTTTCGCTGACGCTCCTCTATGCCGCCATCGCCTTCACAGGCCTTGGCTCGCTTACAGCGCCTCAAACGGCCTATACCGCCACGGGCCAGGAGGAGACAATCACCTTCGACCTTGGGGAAGTGCATACCTTTCATATCCTGTATTACGGAGGCATCAACCAGCGGGACCGTATGTTTTCCATTTCCCAATCCGGCGATATGCAGCAGTGGACGATGCCCTATGAAGTACAACTGCTGGATGACGACTGCTTCAAATGGAAATATGTAACGGGCATGCAGTACGATGATAACGGAAATCCCCTGTCGCCTTCCCAGGGACCCCTTGCCATGGAAGCCCGCTATGTGCGCCTTCACATGGACGGGCCAGGGCTTTCCATGATGGAGGTCGTATTCCGGGACCTAAGCGGCCAAACGCTGCCTGTGGCGTCTTCCGCCGTCACAGGCGGGCTGGAAGCGCGCGCCGCCGCCCCCGGGCTTTTGACCGACGAACCCGGTACCGCTCCCGATGCGCCGGGATACTTTAACAGCATGTACTTTGATGAAATCTACCATGGCCGCACCGGATATGAGCACCTGCATGGCCTGAAAACCTTTGAGTGGACCCACCCGCCCCTGGGCAAGGTGCTCATTATGCTCTCCATCAGGCTCTTTGGCATGACACCCTTTGGCTGGCGCTTTGCCGGCGCCCTGGCGGGGGTATTGATGGTGCCGGCCATGTACCTGATGGGCAGGCTGCTGTTCCAAAAAACGCGCTACGCTTTCCTTGCCGCGTTTATCATGGCCTTTGACATGATGCACCTTGGGCAGACGCGCCTGGCCACCATCGACAGCTTTGCGGTGCTGTTCATCCTGCTTGCCTATCTATGCATGTTCAGATACATGCAGATGCGCTTTTTTCGCGACGGCTTTGGCAGCTTGCTCCCCCTTGGCCTGTCGGGGTTTTTCATGGGGCTTGCCTGCGCCAGCAAATGGATCGGTATGTATGCGGGGGCCGGGCTGGCAGTATTGTTTTTCTGGTCCATGGCCCAGCGGTTCCTGGACTTCAAGGCAGGCCGCATCCTTTTGGGCGAGCACCAAAGGCAAGTGAGCGGGTATCCCAAATATGTTTTGGGTACGTTGGGCGCCTGCATCGTCTTCTTTATTGCCATTCCCTTTGTGATATATTATTTCAGCTATATCCCCCAGTTTGCTTGGGAAGGCGGGCTCACCTTCGAAAGGTTCGCCAACATGCAAAAATCGATATTTCACTACCACGCTACCCTGACCGAAACCCACCCCTATCAGTCACCCTGGTATGAGTGGCCGCTGATGCTGCGGCCCATGTGGTATTATAAGGGCGATTATGCGCAGGCGGGCATGGTATCCACAATCATGGGCATGGGCAATCCCCTTGTCTGGTGGGTAGGGGCGGCGTCGCTTGCGTATGTCTTTGCCCGGTTCATAAAATTCCTCCTTTGGGGGAGCAAAGCCGCTGACCCGCTTCCGGCCATGCTGCTCATTTCAGCCGCTGCCCAATATGTGCCCTGGATGTTTATCACGCGGGCCACCTTCATCTACCACTACTTTGCGTGCCTTGTGTTTGTTATGCTGTGCACCGTGTACGCCTTTGAGCGGATCATGCGCCGCTATCCCAAAGCCGGCGCAAGGCTTCAGGCGGCATACATGGCGCTTGTTCTTGCGGCCTTCATAGGCTTTTATCCCTTTGTCACGGGCATGCCCATGACAGCCGCCTGGGCCGATACCATGAATTGGTTTAAAAACCTCCGTCTGCCCTGGTGGAGGCTAGGCGGATGGCTGCGGTATTGATCCTTTTTTGATCAGCCGGTATAAGAAAATTTTAAACCGGATAGGAAATCCCTGCCTGTCCCTGCGTCTATTGAAGCAAGGGGGTGATGGCTATGATCAGCGCTGCGGTACCCGGCGCGGATCGCGCCCTGCGGCTGGAACAGTGGATTACCGACTATTCGGATGCGGTGCTCAGGACTTGCTTTGTCTATCTTTCGGACGCAACCCTGGCGGAGGATGCTATGCAGGATACTTTCCTGAAAGCATGGCGCAGCATGGATACGTTTGAGGGGCGCAACGGCTGCAGCGAAAAAACCTGGCTTTTGCGCATTGCCATCAATGTATGCCGCAGCTACGCCCGTACCAAATGGTTCCGCCATGTGGATCTGCGCCAGGCCCTGGAATCGCTTCCGGCGGCCTATCAAACCATATTGCCGGAGGATAGGACCTTGTTTCTGGATATCCTGCGCCTGCCCGAAAAGCACAAACAGATGATCCTGCTGTACTACTATCAGGAACTGACGCTGGAGGAAGCCGCCCACGCGCTTTCCATCAGCCGTTCCGCCGCACACCACCGCCTGAAAAAAGCGCAGGCGCTTTTGCGGTCTTCGCTTACGGGGAGGGATCAAGATGAAGAATAAAATCAAGCGTGCCATGGACGCCCATCTTTCCTGCCTGCATGCTACGGACGCAAGCCGCGCCGCCATTTTAAGCCGCGTGCAGGGAGGAATCAAAGTGAAAAAGAAGCTGTCGCTGGGGCTCATACTGGCACTGACACTGACGCTGATCGTTATCGGCGCACTGGCCGCCGTGCTGCTCACCCACAAGGAATTTGTGGATCAGGTGCTTTCGCCCAAGGCGTCGGAAAACGCCTCGGAAAGCTGGAACCAGGAGGAAATGAACCAGATTTTGCGCATCGCCAGTGAAAACGGCGTGTCGCTGGACGAGGAAGCGCTGGCGTGGATCAGCGGCAAAGACGTTAACTACAAAGAAGAAATCATGCGCCTGTTTGCCAAGGCGGAGCTGGGGTTCTATCCCAGCACCTGGAGCATTGAGGACCAGGCCTGGTACGACCAGGTGCTGGTGGACAGCGGCCTTTCCGATCAAAGGATGCGCTTTGTGCCCGAGGGCGATGAAATTCCCCAGCAAAAGGCGCTGGAAATCGTCCATGCCTATATCCGGGACAATTTCGACGTAAACGCCGCCGTAACGGATACGGCCCTATACCGCAGGCACATCGTCTACCAATCCTACTATGACAATCCCTACAGCAAGGGCAGGCAATGGGTCATCGAATACGAACCGCTGGATCACGCCCATAGCTACTACTCCTTTATACTGCTGTCGGACGGCACCGTGAAGGACGCAAGGCGGGAGCCGGGCCCGCTGGAGGAAGGCGGCCCCGGGCCGACCCCTATTGAGGTGCAGGACATGTACCAGCAGGATTACGGGGTGCCATCCGGCTGGTCTATGGAAACTTGGATCAGTTTCCAAAGCGCGCTGGCCGAATCCGCTAAAAGGAACGAATATTCCCAGTCGAGTGCTGTCGGCAGCATCCTGAGGCAAAAATACGCGCTGCCGGAGGATACATCCATCCCACGGGAGGCGGCCATCGATGCGGCCCGCCCGGCCATAGCCGCGGCAGGGGGCCCGGATGAAAAGGCGCTTGCGGAAAATCACCTGGCCTATGGCGTTTATCTTATAAGCGATCAAGGGCCGGTATGGAAGATATCCTTCTTCTGTCAGGCGCATGGCTGCGGCTTAACAAGGGCCCACATGGCCGAGGTGGATGCCCGCACGGGGCAGGTATTGCGCACGGAAGAAAACAAGCGCACGGATCCTTGGCATATCCCTTATGTTCTAAGCGGCACGCTTTTAGAAACGCCGCCCCCGGCGCCTACTTCAACGCCCCGGGCAGACGGCAAGCCCAGGATCTGGTACTCCGGCATCGCCCCTGCCTACTATTGGGAAGCGCTGGACAAATTGGCCTATACCAGCGAGGACGCCTCGGACCTGATGGACAGGTGGCACAGCGAATACGGCTGGGACAACAGGTTCTGGCCCCTTGCCCAAAGGGCCGTCGATATCATCTGGCACGAGCTGGGCGAGGGCGCCACCGTGCTTCCCGGCCTGCCCGCCGCTTCCGACATGCAGCAGGAAGAGGCCTTGGACATGGCATGGCGGTCTCTCCGCCAGGCCAAAGCCCCATCCTATGACGCCGCCTGGATGGATGGGCTGAAGACCCTGGTATCCTTCACCTTCAACACGCCCAACATGGGCGACCGGGTGTGGAACATCGAGTTTGCGCAGGTGACCCCGGCCGAAATCAAGATTCTGGAGCATGCCGCCATCAACGCCATCACGGGGGAGATCTTGGGCTCCTCCTGGGGCGCCGGGCCAACCCCCGCGCCTAGCGCCACGCCGCGCCCCGACGGCAAGCCCGTCCTGTGGCATTCGGACCTGGCGCCGGATTACTTCTGGCAAATGCTGGAGGCCATGGACGATATCGGCCATTCCGCCGAGGAATACAGGCAGCAATGTACCGAAAAATATGGCAAGGACCAGGACTTCTGGCCGCTTGCGGAAAAAGCCGTCCTGAACCTTTGGTACAGCGATCCCGGCGCATCCAGCATCCTCTCGGGCCTGCCGGCCCCTTCCGATATGCAGCAGGAGGAAGCCGTTGCCTTGGCCCTGAAAACATTGCTGGATGCATACGGCAGCTCCTTGGGCGAGGAATATTTCAAAGACCTCAAGACCTCCGTAAGCTTCCACTTCAATGCCCCCGGCATGGGCGACAGGACGTGGTTCATTCAGTTTGTGGAGGTAACGCCTGATGAGAATATCTACTGTGCCAGTGTTTCCATCAACGCGGAAACAGGCGTGATCCTGAACATGACGGCAGGCAAAAGCCATGGCTGAAAGGCGGGCCGCCTTGAAGGCATCACAGGTTCCTTGCATTTTCCCCATGCCAATGCTATGCTGTTGCACACCAAAAGTCGGATCCCGGCCGGCAAAGGATGGTATCCTTCCCTCAGGAAAGGATGGATGGCATGGATTGGGTTGCACGCATGAACCGCGCCCTGGCGTATATTGAAGAGCACTTGGCCGATGACATGGACCATGAGGGGGTCGCCAGGGCGGCCCTGACCTCGGCTTATCACTTCCCCCGCATGTTCGTGGCCGTTACCGGCTGTACGCTGTCGGAGTATATCAGGCGCCGCAGGCTGACGCAAGCTGCCCATGACCTGACGAATCAAAACATGCGGGTCATCGACGCGGCGGTAAAATACGGCTACGAGTCGGCGGATGCCTTTGCCCGCGCCTTTTACCGGCAGCATAAGGTGCTCCCCTCCCAGGCGCGGGAAAGCGGCGTGCAGTTCACCTGCTATCCTAAAATCTCCTTTCACTTGACCTTGCAGGGAGATGTGCCTATGAACTACCGCCTGGAGGAGCTGGACGCCCTTCGCATCGCCGGCCGCAAATTTGAGGTTGACACCAAACAGGCCTTTGACATCGTGCCCGGCATCTGGCAACGGGAGATGGAAAGCGGATTTTTGCCTCAGCTCATCGATATGTCCTGGGAAAAGCCCAAGTGCAAGCTGGAAAGCCTGCTGGGCGTGATCGGCAGCAAGCCACGGATCAACGATGAAACCTTTGATTACTTCATTGGCGTCAGGTACGATGATGAAATCCCGGAGGGGATGGAGGAGTTGATCCTGCCTCCCCTGACCTGGGCCGTCTTCCCGGATGTATTGGACGCCTGGAAACGCTTGTACACCGAATGGCTGCCCGGCTCCGGCTATGATCTGGCCGACGCGCCCATCGTGGAATGCCACTACGCGCCGGGCCATGCACCGGCCTCGGAATTGTGGGCGCCGGTGGTGAAGGATAAAGCCGTGTAAACGGCCCGGCAAGGCATACAGGCAAAAGCAGCCGCGGCAATACGCGGCTGCTTCAGCGTATCAACAAAGTGGCAAAGCCACTTGTTGAGCCTTTTCCCTCGCCGCACTGTAAAAACCTTCGGTTTTTACGGCCGTTTGCTCGGGCAAGGTAGGAATTTCTTCGAAATTCCTGCGAAAATCACCGCGCATGTCGCTGATTTTCGATCTGCAATCAGAGGGCTTCGGCCCTCCGATACCTCCCAGGGGGTTGTTGATGGTCTGAGCAGCCGCGGCAATACGCGGCTGCTTCACAATGCTTCGAAAAGAATGCCGCTATTCCGCCTTTGACTTGCGGCCAATGACCACCAGCCGGTCGGCGCTCCCCACACGCCGGCAGGTGCTTAGCGTTAAGATGCTGTCGCCCGGCTGCGCCTTGCCGGCGCAAACGGAGGCATAACGGGCGATATATTCGTTCAACTCCTCCACTGCCTCCCAGGAGGCAGTGGAAAATGGGCTGTAGCACAGCATGGAAGGATCGTCGAGGGCTTTTATATCGATTGGCA
>JAEWWY010000188.1 GCA_023458835.1 Bacillota bacterium | reverse complement strand
GCTCCGACAAGCGCTATTTTCTGGATTCCCCGGAAATCAACAGCCGTGTGGGGGAATATCTTTTACAGAGGCTGCCGGAGCTTTCGGTGGATGTTCATACCCCCGAACACGTGCTGAACGTGGAAATACGGGACATGGCCTACCTGTACGCCAAGACCATCATGGGCGCGGGCGGCATGCCCGTTGGCACCAATGGCCGGGCTACGCTGCTTTTGTCCGGCGGCATCGACAGCCCCGTGGCCGGGTATATGATCGCCAAGCGCGGCGTTACGGTCAGCGCCGTCCACTTCCACTCTTTCCCCTATACCAGCGACAGGGCGAAGGAAAAGGTGCTGTCCCTGGCCCGCATCCTTTCCGAAAGCCTGTGCGGCGTCCGGGTGCATGTGGTGCCCTTCACCCGCATCCAGATGGAGATCCATGAAAAATGCCCGGAGGAGTATACCACCCTCATCATGCGCAGGTACATGATGCGCATTGCCGAGCGGATCGCGAAGATGGAGCAGGCCCATGGCCTGATCACCGGCGAGAGCATCGGCCAGGTGGCCAGCCAGACCATGCAGGCGCTTGCCTGCACGGATGAGGTGGTATCAATGCCTGTTTTCCGGCCCCTGATCGGGTTTGACAAGCAGGAGATCATCGATGTGGCGCGCCGCATCGGCACGTTCGAAACCTCCTCCTTGCCCTATGAGGATTGCTGCACCGTGTTCACTCCCCGCCATCCCGCCACCAGGCCCAAGCTGGAAAAAATCCTGGAAGGGGAGGCGCTTTTGGACAGCGAATCCCTCATCCAGGATGCGATGGAAAATATTGAGGTTGTGGACGTGTAAGGCAAAGGAGCTGCTTTTTGGGGCATTCCCAGCAAGCGGGAATTCAAGCTTTTCCGCATTGTCATTCTGAGGGGCGAAGTCCCGAAGAATCCTGGGCTTACAAGAACCCAAAAGATCCTTCGCTCCGCTCAGGATGACGCCGGCGGGGGGCCAGGAAGGCAGAGCCTCCCTGGCTACATGATCCGCAGTACCAGCAGCAGTCCCAGCCCCGGCACGCCCAGCATTCCCGTGATGACGGCCGTCAGGGGGTTGAGCCCAATGGACAGGTCAAAGGGTGCGGCCAAAAGGTTCCATACCACCAGTACGCCCACGCCCAGCAAGCCCCGCTCCAGAAGCTTCCAGGCAGGCTTGTAGGGTTCCACGCGGACGCCCGCTATGTAAATCAGCAGCAGCAGCCCGGCATACGATCCGATCCATATGATTTTTTCCATAGCGGCGCCCCCCTCGGAACATTGTATGCGGCAGCAAAGAATCTAGTATCCCTCTGCTGGCTTTTTGGCTTGTTCGCGGCGCGCCCAAGGACAGAAAGAAAACAACTTTTCCTGCGCACAATTTCCTTACCGGGGCTTGCGGTTTTGCTCCGGCTGTTGTATACTCTTGTGGGACGAAAATGGTCAAGTGGGACATTTTGAGCCCGCCGGAGGAACGGAATGCAGGAGGATTTTCTGGACCTGATGCAGCATCTTGCCCCTGATCTGGCCCGGGAAATGGGCCTTCGGGCGCTGGTGCTGGAGCGCATCGCCGTCCTCCAGCCCGTAGGGCGCAGGCAGTTGGCCGCGCGGCTGAATCTGCCGGAGCGGGAGATACGCACAGTGGCCGCGGTGCTCAAAGAAGAGGGCTTTATTGATCTGGACGCGGCGGGGATGACGCTCACGCCTTCGGCGGAAGCCGTTTTACCCGGCGCCCGGGAATTCAGCCGGGCCATGCGGGGCTTAACGGCCCTGGAGACCGCCTTGTCAGGGCTGCTGAACGTGCCCCGCGTCTTCGTGGCGGCAGGGAATGCCGACGAGGAAAACCATGTGCTTCACGATGTGGGCCGGATGGCTGCCCAGCGGCTTCGCGGCATCCTCCAAAGCGGCGATACCATGGCGGTGACCGGCGGCGGCACCATGGCCGAGGTGGCAAGGAACATGCAGCCTTCCTCGCCCATGAACGTGATGGTGGTGCCGGCCAGGGGCGGCATGGGCCGCACGGTGGAAACCCAGGCCAACACCCTGGCGGCGGAGATCGCCAGAAAGCTTGGCGGCCACCACCGGCTGATGCACCTGCCCGACCATATGGACGCGGCGGCCATGCAGGAAATGCGCAAGCTGCCGGAGGTGCGGGAGACCATCGAGCTTCTCCAGCGGGCCGACGTGATCCTGCACGGCATCGGCCGGGCCGATGAAATGGCCAAACACCGGCGCCTGCCGGTGGGCCTCACCAAAAAGCTCCTGTCCGAAGGCGCGGTGGCGGAGGCCTTTGGATATTACTTCAACCGCGAGGGAAACTGTTTGTATACGGCTTCCAGCGTGGGGGTGGACCTGGGGCGCTTAAAGCCCAACTGCCTGATGATCGCCGTGGCCGCGGGCGAAAAAAAGGCCGAGGCCATGATCGCGGTCCTGCGCCACTACCGCCACGAGATGCTGGTCACCGATGAGGGAGCCGCCAGGAAGATCATTGATTTATTATCCTGATTTGATTGCACGCCCGCTATGGGATCGCAATACACCAAACCGATTTCCAAATTCTTTTGCATAAGGAGTGTGTACCATGGCAAAGAAGACCATCGAGGACATCCAGGTCTCCGGCAAGTCGGTGCTCGTCCGCTGCGACTTTAACGTACCTCTGGATGAAAACAACATGATTACCGACGAGACGCGCATCCGCGGCGCGCTGCCCACCATCAAGTACCTTCTGCAGCACGGCGCACGGGTCATCCTTTGCTCCCACCTGGGGCGGCCCAAGGGCGGCTTTGACATGAAATACTCCTTGAAGCCCGTGGCGGAACGTTTGAGCCAGATGCTTGGCAAGGAAGTCAAGCTGGCGGCGGATGTCATCGGCCCCTCCGCCAAAGAGCTGGCGGCGGCGCTGAAGGACGGCGAGGCCATGATCCTGGAAAACGTCCGTTTCCATAAGGAAGAGGAAAAGAATGATCCCGAGTTTGCCAAGTCTCTGGCCTCTCTGGCTGAAATTTATGTGAACGATGCCTTTGGCACCGCGCACCGCGCCCATGCCTCCACCGAGGGCGTGGCCCACTACCTGCCCGCCGTGGCCGGCTACCTGATCGGCAAGGAATTATCTATCATGGGCAAGGCCCTGGAAAACCCGGAGCGCCCCTTTGTAGCGATTCTGGGCGGCGCCAAGGTTTCCGACAAGATCGGCGTCATCAACAACCTGCTGGAGAAGGTGGATGTGCTGATCATCGGCGGCGGCATGTCCTACACCTTTCAAAAGGCGCTGGGCGGCCATATCGGCAAATCCCTGCTGGAGGCCGACAAGGTGGAGCTGGCCCGCGAGCTGATGGAAAAGGCCAAGCAAAAGGGCGTGAAGCTCCTGCTGCCTGTGGACAACGAGGCCGGCGAAACCTTTGCCAATGATACCCTGCGCATCACCGTTCATTCCAAGGAGATTCCCGACGGCTTTGAAGGCATGGACATCGGCCCCAAAACACAGGTCATCTTTGCCAATGAGATCGCCCAGGCCAAGACCGTCATCTGGAACGGCCCCATGGGTGTGTTCGAGTTTGAAAACTTCGCAACCGGCACCAGGGCCATCGCCAAGGCCATGGCCGAGTGCGGCGGCGTGACCATCATCGGCGGCGGCGACAGCGCGGCGGCCGTGGAGCAGATGGGCTTCGCCAATAAAATGACCCACGTATCCACCGGCGGCGGCGCTTCCCTGGAATACCTGGAGGGCAAGGAGCTGCCCGGCGTGGTGGCGCTGAACGATAAGTAACCGGGGGCTCCGCCCCTGGACCCCGCCCAAGGGATACATCCCTTGGGAATCCCATTTTGGGCATATGTAAGGCAGGGGGTGTATGCCCTCTGCCTGTATTTGTGGAATGACAATATTTGTCTGGCTATAGGGTGAATACGAATGTTTGGAAGCGGTATAAGCTGAATCGCCACCGAAGGCCCGGGGCGACCGGAAAGCCCAGGTCACGCCCGCAGGCGCGAAATCCCTTCGGCCCGATCAAAAATCCTGCTTAATTGAAAAGAAGAGAGGAAATCCGATTTATGCGCACACCCATCATCGCCGGAAACTGGAAAATGAACAAAACCCCCGCCGAGGCGGCGCAACTGGTTGCGGAACTGAAGCCCCTGGTCAAGGATGCCGCCTGCGAGGTCGTCGTCTGCGTTCCCGCGGTGGACTTCGCCGCCGCAAAGGAAGCCGCCGAAGGCTCCAACATCCATATTGGCGCCCAGAACGTGCATTGGAAGGAATCCGGGGCCTATACCGGCGAGCTTTCCGCCCAGATGCTCAAGGCTGCCGGGGTGGAATACGTGATCATCGGCCACAGCGAGCGCCGCCAATTTTTCGGCGAGACCGACGCCACGGTGAACCTTCGGGTGAAGGCCGCCGCCAACGCCGGGCTTACGGTGATCCTGTGCGTAGGCGAAATGAAGGAGCAGCGGGAAGCCGGCTACACCGACGCGCTGGTGGAATACCAAACCCTGATCGCATTGACCGGGCTGACCCATGAGCAGGTCAAAAGCACCGTCATTGCTTATGAACCGGTCTGGGCCATCGGTACGGGCCTTACCGCCACCGACGAGCAGGCCAACGAAACCATCGGCGTCATCCGAGCCGCCCTCCTGCGCAAGTACGGCAAGGAAATATCCGATGCCGTGCGCATCCAGTACGGCGGCAG
>JAEWWY010000187.1 GCA_023458835.1 Bacillota bacterium | reverse complement strand
GAGGATGCGGTGCAGGATACGTTCCTGAAGGTGTTCAGGCATTGGGACCAATTTCAGGGCCGGTCCGATGAGAAAACCTGGATCGTGCGGATCGCGATCAACGTGTGCAAAAATTATCTTCGGAGCGCATGGTGGAAGCGTATTGACACGGAAAAGGCGCTTATGAGCATCCCGGCCGGGGAAGAGGCCGCTCCGGCCGACGACACGCTGGCGCTGGAAGTAATGCGGCTGCCGCGCAAATGCAGGGAAGCCATGCTGCTGCATTATTATCAGGGATTGAGCGTCCATGAAATGGCCGATGTGCTGAAATTACCGGAAGCCACGGTGTATACCCGCCTGCGGCGGGGACGGGATGTTTTGAAAATAAAGCTGGGGGGATGGTATTATGGAGAATAAGCGGTTCAGGCAGGCGATCGATGCCAGGCTGATGCAACTGGAGGTTAGCAAGGAAATGGAAATGCGGCTTCTGTCCCCCAAGCGGAGCGCACAGGGGAAGCGCGTGCGCCTGGGAAGGGCGGTTCTTGCGGTTTGCCTGTGCGTACTCGCTGCCGTTCCGGCCCTTGCCGCTACGAGCCCCGCTTTTCGGAATCTTCTGCGCATGCTGGGCACGCAAACCACCCAAATGCTCCGGCCGGTGGAGCTGGTTTCAAAGAGCAACGGCATCCGCATGGAGGTCATAGCGGCGATGAACGATGATGAATCCCTTGTGGCATACATCTCCATGCACGATACAAAAGGAGGCAAGCTGAACGGCGATGTTGACCTGTACAATTATTCCATTACCGGCATGCATACGTTTGGGTACGATGCCGTGGCCCACGATGATGAGCAGGCGGCTATCCTGCGCATCATGGGCGGCGGAGGCGAAAGGATGAATGGCAGGAAAGTCACCCTGCGGGTGGATTCGTTTCTAAGCGGAAGGCGGGTTTTGGATACGTTTGATGCCGGTGTGGACCTTGCAAAGCTGAAGGCGGCACAAAGCACCCTGCTATCGGATATGGATTCCGTGAACAGCTACGGCGGAAAATGGCATGAGGACCCTGACAACAGAGAGGATATCCATGTGCTCAGGCAGGACCAGCATAACCTTCCATTGCCCGGTGTGGATTTTGCCGCCATCTCCGGCATTGGCATGGTGGACGGGCGGCTGCACGTGCAGGTCAAGTGGCCCCAAAAGCGGATGAAAAACGAGCATATTGACGATCATGGCGGCTTCTATCTTGAGAACGCGAACGGGGAACGCATCTATCCCGACGGGGTTAGCTTTGTGCAGGGCGGGATCGCCTACAGCGAGGATATTTTCGACATAAGTGATCCGTCGGGATACCGGCTGTACGGGTATGGCTTTACCACAAACGACCGGTATATACAGGGGGAATGGCAGGTCACCTTCCAGGCGGATGCCGTGAAGGAGCCAAAGCGCATCGATGCCCATATGGACCTGGGCAGCGCCCGGATCACGTCCGCTTCTTTGTCCCCCATGGGGGTAGCGCTATGGGGCACGGGCAAGGCTTGGCCGCAGGACATGAAGCTGGCCGTCACGCTGAAAAATGGAAGCCTGCTGCCGCTGGATGCCATGTACGATCACAGCGATGAAGGGGCATTGCTGCGCAAATATATCCCAACAGGCGGGCTGCTTGACCCGGAGGAGGTAGCGTCCATTGCCATAAACGGCATCACGCTTGCGCCCTGACCGTTCTGCCCATAAGAAAGGCCCCGTGCCGCCATGCGGTACAGGGGCCTATACTATTTCCGGTTCGGAGGCGGCATTGGCGTATTCAAGCCGGTCATTTTGTCCACCGGCATCATGAAGCATATGCCGTTGATGGGCGAGCCCACACCCGCCTTTTCTTTGATGGCGGCAATGATCCGCTCCGCCTTGGCCTTGTCAACCAAGGTAAGGACCATTTCCTTTTCCGTATCCACCGTGATGCCCAGGATTGATTTGTGTATGGGGCCGGTGCCGCGCGCGTTTATGATCGTGGCGCCGCTGGCGCCGTGCTCACGCGCTATGTCCACAGCGGTCTCGGCAAAGCCTGCGTTGACAATGATAAACAGCGCCTTGATATCATTCACATGATCCATATTGGCATACTCCTAAAGTCATAGGGATAACTTCTCTATGGGTATAGTGAAAGCGATCCCCGTGTTGGGTTTATTAAAGTGAAACTTGTCTTCCAGCATATCCAGCGCCTTGCCGGCCTTTGGGCCGGACATGAGGCAGGTGATGAGTACCTTGTGCTCCTCGGGCACAAGCCCCAGCAATTCCTGCAGATATCCCGAATGGACGGAACTTTTGCCGTAGGTTGTATGCGTAAGCAGAGCGCCCGCTTCCGCCAGCGCATCCAAAAGCGCCGCCCTCAGCTTTCTGCCGGCAATTACCGTGAGGAATTCTATAGAACATAACTCCTCATGCATGGGTATCTTCTTCAACCTCCATCAATATACCGTCGTCGGGGGAGTCGTGCGCGGGATCATTGCCGGGCCGGGCTGCTTCCTCCTGGAAGGCAAGGCGGACGAGTTCCTCGATCTCTTCCTGTTCCGCATGAACCATGAGCTTTTGTGTTTTCCTGGATTGAATATCGTAGATAATACCCAATGTCTGCACGGCAATCAAAGGCGTTACCGAGATAAAGGCAATAATCCCGAAGCCGTTTGTCAGAATGGATGGAGCGCCAGGCCCCGCCGCCCGCGAAACCGCCTGGGCTACACCCAGCATCAGCGGCGTGAGAAAGGCGGATGTCAGCGCGCCCCCCGTAACGCCGCCTGAGTCAAACGCCAAGCCCACAAAAAGCTTAGGCGTATATTTTAACAGAAGCAGCGCCACGGCGTAAAGAGGCATTAGAAACCATAAAATGTTTACCTGTGTGAGGATGTTCACCATGGACAGCAAAACGGCAAAGCCGATTCCGATTGCCAATGTGGTGCGGATGACCCTTTTGCTGATATGGCCGTTGGTGATCTCCTCCAACTGCTCCCCAAGCACGACGACCGCAGGCTCGGACAATGTGATTGCAATGCCAAGCACAAAGCCGATCAGAAGCAGCCACCACTTGAATGCATCGGGGCGGAGGGGATCCAGGAACACCTCGCCGATGTATTTGCCGGCAAAGGCAAAGCCAAAATCGATGCCGGACAAAAAGATAAACAGACCGATATAGACGGCTATGGTTCCTAGAAATATCTCCACAAATTCTCTCTTGGAGAGCTTGATCAGAAAAAACTGAAATGGCAGGAATACAAGGATGACCGGAAGCAGGGCCATTGCCACGCCGCCAAGGTTGGAACCCAGGATTTCTCCCAGGCTCTGGATAGCGCCGGGCTCATACGCGTTTTCCGGGGGAAGAACGCCGCCGTTGACAATTTTGAGAATAATGCCGTAAATAAACAAGGCCAATATGGGTCCAACCGAAGCAAGCCCGATAATGCCGAAGGTGTCTTCATTTGTTTTGGACTTGGACAGCGTGCCCGAGATGCCAAGGCCCAGCGCCAGTATGAAGGGCACGGATATATCCCCTGTGGTAGCGCCGCTGCCGTCGAAGGACAGGGCGACGAATTGCTCGGGAACGAAGAAAACAACAATAAACACCAGAATATACAGCGCGGCAAACAGGATCTTGATATTCAGGTCCTTCATGATCCGGTATAGCGCAAATCCTACAAAGATGCCGATGCCGGTGCTCATAATCCATACCAGGGCGGTTTCGCTGACGATATCGATAAGCATATGCGTTTGCCTGGCCAATACCGTCAGGGCAGGCTCGGCAACCGTGGCCAGAAGGCCGAAGAGGAAGCCGAAGAAGATAATCAGCCACGCTTTGCTGATCTTCCCCAAAGAACCGCCCACATGCTTCCCGACAGGGAGGATACTCATATCCAGGCCGCCCAGAAACAAGGCCTGGCCCACCACAACGCCGATATATCCAAGCGCCAGCTTCACATAATCAGACGCATTGTCCATAGGGGCAACGAATCCGCAGACAATGATGATGATAAAAGCCAGCGGCAGCGAGGAAATAAATACATCCTTAAGCAGTTTCGAAAATTTCATACAGTTATTATTTATCATGATTTTGCAAAGATGTCAAGCCCGGATATCCGGCGGAAAACCGGTATTGGCGCAAATCACCATTCCCCTTGACATATATCCCGGATCGTTTATATACTAACGTATCTTTCCTGATGGAGACGGCAAAAGGAGGAAGAAGGATGATCAAAGCTGTTATCTTCGACCTGTTTGAGACGCTCATTACCGAATGGGGCCATGAAAAATACACCAAGCGCTGCATAAGCGAGGATCTTTGCCTGGACTATGAACTGTTCAGCCAATATTGGGAAGAAAATGCGCAGGGCAGGTATCAGGGCAAAATCAGTTTTGAAGAGTCCATCCAGTATGTTTGTCAAAGATGCGGCGTAACGCTTTCGCCGCAGATGCTTGCTTATGTGACGGGGAAACGTATGTCCACAAAGGCCGCCTGCTTCGATTATATGGATCCGGATGTGATTGCGCTTTTGCAGAACCTGAAAACGCGTGGAATACGCCTGGCTATGCTTAGCAATTGCTCGTCGGAAGAGGTTACAGCCATCCGGCAAAGCCGCCTTTGCCCCTTCTTCGACGCGCTTGTTCTTTCTTATGAGGCCGGCCTGTCAAAGCCTGACCCTTTGATTTACGGGAAGGTGCTTGAGGAATTGCGCCTTACGGCCGGGGAATGCCTTTTTGCCGGCGATGGCGGCAGCAATGAGCTGGAAGGCGCCCGCGCGGTTGGCATGGCAGCGGTGCAGGCCAAATGGTATACCAACCGCCACCCGGTTCCAAGGGACAGCCTGGCGGGCTTCCATGCCGCGCAGAGGCCGCTGGAGCTGATGCGCTTTATAACCGCGCAATGATAACGCCGGGCATGGCGCAATGGCGCGGAAGACGGCAGAAGGATACGGCTAAAGTATCTCTGTCCCCATGCGATATATAAGGTAGAAAACCATCATGGAACGGGAGGGGAAAGGCGTGATCCGGGAGATCAAGGCGAACCAACAGGATATAAGCAAGGTAAGGAATGTGCAGGCAAAGGAAAAAGCGGCCTCGCTGCCGCAGGAATTGGAGCAGGCACGGCAAAGCGTTGACATGGTAGAGCTTGGCGGCGCCCAATCCCCTTCCCTCCTGTATACCAGGCCAAAGGGCAAGGGGCCGAAAGCTTCCGAAATTGATACGTTGATGGCGCATGCGGACAAAACCCTTGCGGGCCTTCGGGAACTGGTGCGGCAAATGCTGCTCAAGCAAAGGGAAACATCGGGCAAGCCCCGCCAGGACGGCGGTGAACTGATACAGACGGACAAGGCCGGTCCTTCCCTCGCGGAGGACAGCGAGTTCGGTGTAAAAGCCGTCAGCGACAGGATCGTGAATTTTGCCATCGCCGTTTCAGGCAATGACCCCGCAAAGCTTGCCGAATTGAAGGCGGCCATTGACAAGGGCTTCGCGGCGGCGGAAAAGGCCTTTGGCGGGAAGCTGCCGGATATCTGTTACGATACGCATGCGGAGATCATGAGGAAGCTTGATCTGTGGAGCGAGGGCGGAGAAGCGGTATGATATGGGGGCCGGCGCAGCCTTGTTATACTGTTCTGTCTCTGAAAGCTGAAAGATCCTTCGCTGCGCTCAGAATGACAGCAGGCGGGAGGCTTGCTATGAAAGTTCGGTCTGCATGTGCCGCCCTCGGCCTTCTTCGCTTCTGATGCGGCAAGACTAAAAGTGCTTTGGAAATGATCAGCAATGGAACAAAAACATGCTTCTTGAAACGCATCGCCAAGAAGCATGTTTTTATTCATTTATAGCGGGATTCCTAAGGGATATATCCCTTAGGCAGGGGTACCGGGGGCGGCGCCCCCGGCGCTTACGTCAGCCCCCTGCCACCATGCCCAGCAGTTTTTGGCTCCTTGCCAGGAAGGCGGAGACCTCATCCGGTTCCAGGGGCCGGGCGGCCATGCGGGCCAGGTCGTACATCTGCTGGCAGATGAGGGTGGTGGCCTCACC